>CBDVDB010000018.1:0-18061 GCA_965372625.1 uncultured Nitrospinaceae bacterium | reverse complement strand
GCGGCGATTCGCCGCGCTATTCGCTCGCTGTGTCACCGGTGGTGGACACGCCGCCGGGGATGCCGGAGACATCGGCCTGGCCGCCGGCGGGGGCTTCCTTGGTCAACATTTGGTATTGGTCGAAGGCCTTGGTCGCATCCTCCTGCCGTCCGATGTCCTTGTAGGAGTGGTACAGGTTCAGCCAGGCCTCGGCGTCGCCGGAGTTGAGGCTGATGGCCTTTTTGAACTCCTTGATGGCGCTTTCAACCCGCCCGATGGTTCCGTACAGACTGCCCAGGTTGGTGTGCGGCAGGGAATATTCCGGATCGAGTTCGATCGCTTTCTGGAACGCCTGCACGGCTTCATCCACCATGTTCTGCGCCGAATAGATGTTTCCCAGGTTGCAGTAGGCCTGCGGGTCCCGTTCATCCAGTTCGATCACGCACAGGGCGCTGGTGAGCGATTCGTCGAATTCGCCCATGTGAAAATAGGCGTTACTCAAAGCGGCGCGGAGTTCCTTGTTTTCCGGATCGAACATCAGGACTTTTTTCAGTGTCCGGATTTCTTCCAGATGGTTTTTCTGCATGCCGTGCGCGGCGGCCAGGTTGGCATACCCGGTGGTATCGGTCGGGTCCAGTTCCACCACTTTCCTGAATTCCTGCTCGGCGCCGCCGAAGGAGTCCTGCAGCATGTACACCCCGCCCAGATTGAAATGGGTCTCGATATCGTCCGGGCCGAGTTCCGCGGCGCGGTTGAGTTCGCGGATCGCTTCATCCTCCTGGTTGCTGAGGGCGTATGCGGTGCCCAGCACTTTGTGGGCGCGGGCATGTTTGGGATCTTTGCTGACGACCGTCCGGGTCAGTTTGATGGCCTCTTCGTAATTTCCGCCGTCGATGTAGAGGGTTGCCAGCTCCACTTGCTTATCCAGATTATCAGGATCGGTCCTCAACTCCTTTTTGATCTGCCGGGTTTTTTTCATGATGGCGGTTTCCAGCTTGATCTGCTCCGGATCGCGCACTCCCAGCTCTTCCCAGATTTCGGGATGAATTTTCATCGTGACCAAATCCGATTTCTTTTTACTTTCCTGCTTTTCCCGGTATTCCTGAGGGTTGAATTCCTCGTTGACATCGATATCCGCCATAATCAGGGTCCTCTTAAATCCTCAATTAAATTAAATGATTCCGAATGGGTACGATTTTAGGTTATCCATCGGGTGCCTGTCAAATGGGAATTCTCCGGCGCCATCGCCGCCCTCGGCACTATTTGCGTTAAAATCAGGCCTCCACCGTTTCGGTGACCGTTTCGTCCTGGGCCATTTTGAGCAATTCTTCCCGGCCGAACCGGTCCAAATACAACAGAAAATGCTCGCGCGAGAGATAATTCCATATTTTGCGGGAGGGGAATTGCTCCTCCAGCACCCGGTCGAACTGCTCGTAAACTTCCATGATTTCCTCGCGCGGCATGCCTTTTTTTATTTCATAATCGTAGATGATCGCCATGTCCCGGTCCGGATCATGCAGGATGCGATCGACCGAAAACTTTTCCGGATTGTGGTAAATGGCCGAGTCCTTTTCCAGTGTGAAGGTCGACTGCCCGACCGAATGCACGATGCCCGTGCCCCGCTCGCCCTGTTCGACGGTGAACCGGATGGTGTCTTCCGCCTCGGCCCGCTCCTCAGTGGGAAAGCCGAAGAACAGATATAAGTGATTCCAGATACCGGCGCGCGAACTGTTTGCCAGCACCGTTTTTTCCGTTTTCTGGTCGCAGCCCTTGTCGATGATCGACAGTATGCGGTCGTTGGCGCTTTCCAGCCCGAAGAACAGCATGATGAATCCGGCGTTAAAGACGTCCTTGAACAGGTCTTCGGTTTCCACGCTGTCGGCCTCGAATTTGATCATGCCCAGCGCTTTCATATCCACCTTGTGCTTGAGCAGGGAATAGGACATGCGCTTGAACGCGTTGGGGGAGATGGCTTCGTCCGAAAAAGTGAAATAGCGGGTGCCGTATCGCTTGCCCAGGTAATCGAGATCGAGCGCCACCCGCTCCTCGTTTTCCTTGCGGTAATAGGAGTCGTAGATGTGGCTGTGAGTGCAGAACGTGCACTTGCCCCAGTAACATCCGCGGCTTGCCATGTAGGGCAGAACGGGATAGGGCATCAGGTATTTGTCGAGCGGGAGTTGATCGAAGGTCGGGCGTACCAGCTGGGAGTAGGGCAGGGATTCGGATTTTAAATTGGTCACTACCTGGCCCCGGTCAAGATATGTCAGGTTCGGCACCTCATTCAAACTGCCGCCGGACTGGAGTTGCTCGATCAGCCTGCGCAGCGGCAATTCGCCTTCGAACTGGATGATGCTGTGGAATATTTTCTCGAACAGCGCCTGTTTGTTTTTCAGAATGTCGGAGTGGCGGGTGAAAACACTGCCGCCGATGCAAATATGCAGGTGCGGGTATTGCTCGCGCAGGAGCCGGGCCAGAGTCAACCCGGCGATCACCTGCCCGACGTGAATGATCGAGATGCCCACCAGGCCGTAGTCACGCCAGTTCACTTGCGGAAGCATCCGGTTTTGAAACAGGGTGAGGTAGGGATTGGTGACCGGGTCCGCCGTGGCGTTTAATATGCCATCCAGATTTTCTTCCGGATTGCCCTGCATGAAATACGATTCCAGGTCCACCTTGCTGGGGAAATGGGCGTAGGAGATCAGCTGCATCACCACCTTCAGGGTGGTGTAGGCGCGCTTGTAAACCGGAAACTGGAAAAACATCTCCTCGTTGCGGAGCGCGTTTTTGGCGTCCTCCACACTGGCCAGGACGGACTCCAGATAATCCGTGTCGCCCAGGATTTCCCGGTACACCGTTTTGACCTCATTTTCCTGCGGGGTGGTGGCGGGTTGATCGAGCCGTCCCCGGATTTTTTCCAGGCATTCCTCCAAATAAGCGCGGCTGAGGAAGGTATCGTAACTTTCGACATTGAAATCAAACTGATCCACCGCATGGCCGTGGTGTTGCAGATAGGCCGACAAAGTGGGTAGAGCCAGATACGGCTGGCTGGGAAACCATTGCGGTGGAAAAATCAAAGCGGTTTTCATGGCATAAGGATCGGCTAAATAAGGGAATTTGATGATGTTCATCATAGTAGAGCCGCCGCCTCCCTGTCAATCAGGCGTTTGAGTTTTTGGCTTTTTTGCCGATCAGCAGGGAGGATATAAAGCCTTGAGGAGCAAGGGGTTTTACATGGAACCGAAGTGTGAAAAACCGGTGAAACAGGCAGACCTTATTGTCTTGACACCTTTATAAATAAACATATATAATCCGGTTGATTCCATAAAAATTCATCTAAACCATTAATTTTGAAACTATTTTCGGAGTCACTCCGGCGGAATTATTGTTTTTTTGAAGGAGATAAGGCATTGAGCGATCAAGAGACTAAAGCAGAAGAAGAAGCAACAAGTCAAGAAGCGACAGATACTGCGGAGAATCAGAGGCAGGAGGATCCCCTGGGGGACCTTTCGGAACTGGAAAAAATAAAAAAAGAACTGGAGGCCGAGAAAGTCAAAGCCGCCCAGGAGCTGAAGGAAGGTGAGGAAGAGGAAGAGGATCTTCGTGAGGTCGATTATCTCCAAAAACTCATTACGCTGGCGGTGCAATTCGATCATCATGTCGGCGTTTACCTGATGGCCAGTTACATTGACTGCGGTCTGAAATACAATCACCAGTTGGCAGATAGTTATCTTAAACATCTGGGTGCCATCCAGGGTTTCCTGCGCCTGTTGGAAAAAGTGGATGGGGTCACCCGTGAACTGGTCACCAAGGATTGTATTATCCGTCTCCGCAACGTAATCCAGGATATTCACAAGAACCTCGTCAAGCCGGTCTACAAGGAAGTCGGCCTGATGAAGAAAAAACCCACTATGGAAAATCTGGACAACTTCCAGCGCGAGTGGAACGATCGTCTGAATGAATTGCAATCCGCCTGCGACTTTGAATACCAGGTTCTGGATGTGAAGAAATATCTGGTGGGATAAGGCCGGAAAGTGGGCCGTATGAAGGCATTTCGATTTTCCCCGGTACGGGGGTGGATAATCTACAGGCTCTGAACGGGTCATGAGACCATACAATGCGGAAGCCTTCACCGGCTTCCGTTTTCGTTTATCAGGAGAATCCTTGAAATCAGCAATGGGTTCCACGCTCAAGGGGGAGCCCTGGGGAAATATAAGATGACACAAGATCAGAAAGAGCAGGCTTCGCTGGAGCAGGAAGAAACCGAAGAGTCCGTCGGCACCGGCACCCTGGAAGTGGTGGAGCAGGACGGGGAGATTCTTCCCGAAGAGCAACCGAAATGGGCGGATGTCGACCACTCCAAGCTGTATATCTGGGTGGCGGATTCCGGCAATAACCGCATTCAGAAATTCGACGGGAACGGAAAGTTTCTGTTCCAGTTCGGGAAGACGGCGGGGACCCGGCCCCCTTACCATGAGGGAGAATTCAAGGGACCTTTCGGCGTCGCGGTGGATAAGGAAGGCAATGTCTGGGTGGCGGATACCGGTTGCCATCGCATTCAGAAATTCGATTCGGAAGGCGATTTTATTCTGTCGGTGGGAACCGAAGGCTGGGGCCAGGAAAAATTTTACTGGCCGGAAGCGATTGTCGCCGAGCCCATGGGAACCATTCTCGTTGCCGATACCCACAACCATTCCATTAAGCGGTATGACGACGACGGCGAGTTTGTGCTGGGGTTCGGTTTTCCGGGAGATTTCGACGGGTTCTGCAAATTCCCCACGGGCCTGGCGGTTGATCAGGAAGGCAATATCTATTTAGCCGACCGCGACAACCAGCGCATCCAGATTTTCAACGAAGACGGGCAGTTTTTGTCCAAGTTCGGCGAATACGGGTTCGAGGAAGGACGCTTTAATTTTCCCAACGACTTGACCGTCCGTCAGGACGGCACCCTGCTGGTGGTGGAAAAAAGCCAGAACCGGATGCAGTTGTTCGACCGCGAAGGAAACTTTATCCGGTCGATCGGTGAATTCGGAAAACGGGACGGCCAGTTCAACTGCCCCATGTCTGTGGTCGAAGATCCCTACGGTTTCGTATTTTTGGTCGACACCCTGAACCACCGCATTCAAAAATTCGACCCGGATTTAAACTTCGTGGCCAAATGGGGATCGGTTGGCAATGAGGAAAAACAATTTCACAACCCCTCCGGATTGTGCCTGTCGTGGGAGCCGGATTGGGCTCCGGTGGATGAATAAGGGGATGAGACAAAAGATGACGGCGAATAACAGGTTTTTCCCTTTGGGGTTCCCCGTGTTCGGGATTTTCAGTGTGGGGATTCTTCTTACGGTTTTCCCGGTGGCGGGTTGGGCGGAGGATGGAATCGCGGACAACCCGGCGGCTCTGGAAGCCCGTAAAGACAAAACGGATTATGAGTTTGGCGGACAGATTCTCACGCTGACCGAGCCGAAAACAGAGGCCGCCCCGGCCTCCAACAACCCCCGGTTCCAGGATAATAAAAACGGCACGGTGACCGACCTGGAAACGAAACTCACCTGGGTCCAGATCGATTCGTATCAAACCCGCAAACAGTGGATCAACTGGCACAAGGCCCAGGATTATATTCGCGAATTAAACGAAACCCGATTTGGCGGTGTAGACCAATGGCGTTTGCCCACCCGCAAGGAATTGGCCGGCTTGTTTGATGAAAGCCAGTCCGTTCCCTGGAACTATTACTGGACTAGGAATGAGTTGCACATCGATCCCGTTTTCGGGAAAAGCCATTGCTGTTACTGGTCCAGCGAGGAGGCCAAGGGAGATATGGCCTGGGGATATAACTACATCCGCGGCAAGGCCTATTTAAGTATGAAGGGGGGTATCCAGCACTCCCTCAGCGTGATTCGCGCGGTACGTGATAACGATGATTCGGAATTGGCTCAAAAATGAGCCCGGTCCATCCCATGGAAATTCGGTAAATCATGAGCCCGGAAGAAAAAGAAGAAAACCCTGTCCCTGAACCACAGGCGGCTGAAGAAGAGGCCGACCCCAACCTGCAGGCAACAGAGGCAGACGAAGAGGATGATCCCAATTTGCCGGAAACCGGGGTGGACGAGGAGGACCCCGATACGCTGGAGGATGAAGAGGGAGAACTAACGGAGTTCGACCTGGAGGCGCAAATTGAGGAATTCCGCGCCGCTCTCGAAGAAGAGCCGGACAACTGCATTCACCATTACAATCTGGCGGAAGCGCTGGAAGAGTTGGGGGATCGGGAAGAAGCGCGGACGGAATATGCACGCGCCCTCGAATGCGATACCGGCCAGGATTTTCATGCCATCATTCATTTCGGCGTCGGCAATCTGATTTACCATCAGCTGTTGTCCGGCATCCAGTCCGTGGTGGTGAAAAGCTCAGTCGGTCTGCACTCCGCTCACAAGCCGGGGGATAGCATCGTGGAAGTTTACGAAGAGGATTACACGGTTCCGATCGAGCATTTTCAAAAAGCGCTGGAATTTCTTCCGCAGTTGAAAGCGGATGATGAACTGGTCGACTACATCAGCAAGGAGGCCCCGGATCAACTGGCGAACATTTATTACAAATGGGCGTCGGACCTGATCGACAAATCCCGTCAGATAGCCAAGTATGGGGGTGAGATCAAGGATGTTCAAAAGGCTCTGCAGCTGAACAAAAAAACCCTGGAAATCGACCCCAATCATTCCCAGGCCAACCTGATGTCCAAGTACGCCAAAAAAATGCTGGCGGAAGGATGGAAGGCCTATGATGAATATGGGTTTGAGGCCAAGGACATCGAAGGATTGGGTTGAATTAAAGGTGCCCGGTTCCGAACATTATAGAAATGGATAAGGTATGGCGGATATTAAAAAACTGATTAAAACTCATCTGAGCTCAGACGGCCAGGTACTCAACATCAAAGCCAAATACATTCGCGAAGTCGGGGCGAAAGAGTTGGCGCAGTGCGAGGAACTTTCCACTTTGCGTGCTTTGGATATTTCACAAAATGATATCGGGGATTTGGGGGTGAAAGCGCTCGCCGAGTCGCCGGTGTTTTCCAACCTCCGAACCTTGAATCTGAAATCCAACCGCATCACCGATGTGGGAGCGGAATATTTGGCCAATTCCCGCACTTTAACCAACCTGAAATCAGTACAATTGGTGGTTAACGACTTGACCGAGGAAGGGGAACGGGCTCTGATGAACTCCACCCATTTGATAAGTTTGACCTCCCTCAAATTCCAGGTCTGAAGTGGGGGCGGTCGCCACGGCCGCACAAATTCCCATAACCATATGTTTTATAAGGAGTTAAAATTCATTATTTACCGTAGAATTTATATGCTTGACTTGGTGGGTGGGTTTTGCTAATTTTCCCCACATACTTGACTATATGGTGGGTTCCCGAGACGGGGCGGGCCATGGGGAAGTGTCTAATGTGCGGGTTTTGAATGGTATTCTTGGAAGCGCCCGTGTTGAAAAAGAGTTTTTGAGTCTGATTGACTTTAGTACACATAATTTAGCAGTGTTTCTTAAATACCACTAATTTGAAAGGGGGAGCACAATGGTAAGAAAATTAACTGCCGTCCTGTTTGTGGTTTTCGCTCTGCTGGCCGTTACGTCCTTGGCCATCGCCAATGAAACAGCGGTTAAGTCGGGGGGACACAGTGTTTGTGAAAATGCCTCGTGGATTTTCTACAACACCAGTGAGACCAAACCCACCACGGTAACATTTGATATTGGCCCTTGGGGCTACAATTGGGGCAAAAAAATGACAAGAGAGATTGCTCCCGGCGGGTATCAGGCCGGTAGTATTGCTGAGAGAACCGACTTTTGGAACAAGGGCCCGGGTACCATTGTGGTGAACTGTCAGCGTCAGCGGTTTGACCGCCATGACTGGAAAATTGATCCAGGTTCCGGCAAAACGTATCAGTCCAATTACCACATGGACCACGTTCAGCCCGGTACGTACATTGAGCCCGGTATGGGTCAGCCGGAAGGTACCGAGCGCGGTATCGGCGGTGTTACGGGCTCTAAGTCTGAGCACTTTCGATAAGATTTCTTTTTCATCGTTTTATTCAAGCCGGAGGGTTTCGACCTTCCGGCTTTTTTTTTGAACCCAACTCTCCATGAGGCCTATCTAATTCCTGAATAGATAAGTTATGAGGTCAGGTATGGAAGAACGATTTACAGACAACGGCAATGGAACCGTGACGGACCGGAAAACCGGGTTGATGTGGATGCAAAACGATTCCTACAACCTGTTTAAGAAATTCATAGTTTATTCCGCCGCTAAAAAATTCGCGGCCAAAGTGAATGCAGAATCCTTCGCCGATTACAGCGACTGGCGAATCCCCAATAAGGATGAAGCGAATTCCATGTATTACCGGGAAAAGGAAAAATCCATTCAGGATAAATATGAAATGGATCTGTATATCGACCCGGCGTTCACCGAAGGCTGTGGTTATGCGACCTGGACCTCCAATACCCGGGGGAAAATTACCGCCTATGTTTTTTCGTTCGCCAGCGGGACGGGGGGGCATAAAGAGGTGGATGACGTCCTGGATACCAGCGTTCGCCTGGTGCGGGGAACCATGGACCCGGAGGTCAAGGCCTCTCTGAGTAAAATTCCGCCTAAAAGAGGCATGATGATCAGCGAACAGCGCTGATTTTTCAATGGTTTGCAGAAACCGGAAGCCCTGCGGTTTTCTCCCGGTTAAGTATTGTAAAATGGCCGAATGGATGATAGCTTAACTCTAAACTTTCTTAAATTTGAGGGGTTTAGAGGGTTGGCCTCCATAAGGGGCAAGGCCGTTCTGATTCTAAAAGTTTACAGGAACCCAAAACGAGACGTTGGTTTTGGGTTTTGGCAATTATATGGCGAATCTGGAAAAGCTGTTTAAGGATAATGGCGACGGAACCTTGACTCAGGTGGAGGAAGACCTGATCTGGGCCAAAAAGGACTCCCGGCAGGAATTGGGCAAATGGCTCAATTGGGACGAGGCCCACGCTTACCGAGAGGCCTGTAACGAGCAGAGTTACCTTGGGTCCAAGGATTGGCGTTTGCCCACCAAAAGCGAAATCCGGGGCCTGCTTCAATCCAGTGAAGCCTATGAGGAATTGTTCATGAACCTCTCCGCTAAAAAAAAGCGGTCCGTTTCCAACTATCAGGCGGGGGGGGAATGGAGCTTCTGGACCTCGGAAACCCGCTACGACTCCTATGCCTGGAAATGTTACTACCCTTCCGGCAAGGAAGTCTGCGTAGACCAGCAGGTCTCGACCACGGGGACCTCGGTTCGTCTGGTCAGGGACGCTTAAAAATAGATTACCCGCCGCGTGGGTCAGGGCGGCGATAAGGAGAACCACCGTGCCTGAAGAAGATGTGAAGGACCCGTCCGATACCCAGGGAACTCCCGAAGACGAGGCGAAAAAGACTCCGTCTCTTGACGACGATTTTGAGGATGAAGGAGGTTTCGACGCCGATGAGTGGATCGGCGACGATGATTGGGAAGAAATCGAGGAGAAAGAAGAAGAGGAAGAAGAGGGTCCGCAATATGTCGACAACGGTAACGAAACCATCAGTGATTCCCAAAGCCATCTGATGTGGAAAAAAAGCGACTCCTTTGCCGAATTTGGGTATGGCATCAACTGGTTTGAGGCCAACGATTATATTGAAGATTTGAACGAGAAAAAATTTGCCGGCTTCGACGATTGGCGCCTCGCCGGTTTCGATGAGGCCAAATCGTTATTCGCGTTTTCGGTTTCCAACCGGGACAAGGACGGAGCCGAGGTCCACATCGATCCCCTGTTTGCAACTGGCGGGGGCCACAATACCTGGACCTACGAAGAGAAGCCGGATTATCAGCAATACGCCATGATGTTCAGCTACGTCACCGGTAACGAGAAATGGGAACACAAGGATAACGAATTCTGCCACGTCCGGGTTGTCCGGGACGAGCAGAAAGAAACCTGGGAGCCCGAATGGCGGAAGCAGTCCAAAAAGTTCGAGGGTTAAGGTTCTTGGGGGCTGATGGAAAACTTATAGAAAGGTATCGGCATGAGTCATTACATGATTTTCGGAAAAGACGATTGCCCGTACACCACCAAGGCCCGTCAGGATTACAAAAAGCAATGCAAACCCTTTATCTACGTCAATGTGGATAATAATCCGCAGGGCCTGGAAAAAATGCTGGAATATTCCAACGGGGATTACGTGGTCCCGGTGATTGTCAACGTCGATGAAGGAAACGTCGAGATCGGTTATACCGATTGATAGGAGAGGTTACGCTATGGCAGAAGAGGAAACCAAACCTGCGGTTCAGGACGCGCAAACCGATCAGCCGGAGGTGGTGGATGAGGGTCCCAAGCGGTTCGTGGAACACGGCCCCCTGGTCGTCCATGACACCGAGACGAAAATCTATTGGCTGAAAAAAGATTCCTGGCAGGACAAAGGAAAATATTTCAACTGGCACGAATCCAGGGAATATGCCGAAAGAAAGAATGTCCGAAATATCGGTGGGTTCTCGGATTGGCGTCTGCCGACCAATGAGGAAGCGGCCACTCTATACAATGAGGAGTGGGAGAATACCGGCAAAACCGGAGAGGCGGTTCATATCGATTCCCTGTTCCCCGAGGGTTCCTTCAAAATGCAATGGACCATGGCCGACACCTCCACCCGCCGGCCCCGGTTCGATTTTACCCAGGGCCAAATCGCCAGCGCCGATGAATATGCTTTCGGGTCCGTAAGAATCTGCCGAAAGGATGTAATCCAGCGCTATGCCGAGAAAAAACGCCGTTAAAGGAAGACGACTATGAGCAGCGCCAAAGTACAAACACGATTTGTCGATAACGGAGACGAAACGGTTACCGATAGCCGCAAAAACCTGATGTGGGCCAAGGGGGACTCCTGGGTGAAACTCGGGTCTCTGGTTTCGTGGTGGCAGGGCCAGGAATTTGTCCAGAAATTGAATGACCAGAGTTTCGCCGGTTATTCCGACTGGCGGTTTCCCAACCGGCAGGAGGCCCACGAACTGTACGATCCCGAACTCAGCAATACCGATATGGAAGGGTGTGAAGTCCACATCGACCCGGTGTTCACGTCCGGGTGCGGGTACACCACTTGGACTACGGAAACCCGCGGCGCCAAGGCGGCGATGGGTTACGATTTCCGCGCCGATTACGAATACTGGCTGGCCCGTGAAAATGACGGGTTCCGCAGTGCCGTCCGCCCGGTCCGCTCCATCACCTCAGAATCCGCCCTGCCGCCCGAAGAGCGTTATATGGACCACAAAAACGGCACCGTCAGCGATCTGGAAACGGGGTTGATGTGGAAGCAGGATGACTCTTTCCTGGAGATGGACAAATGGCTCAGCTGGGCCGAAGCCAAGATTTACATCGGGGTACTCAACAAGGAAGAATTTGCGGATCACACCGATTGGAGAATGCCCACCCGCAAGGAGGCGCAGTCCATTCATAACCCCAACAACCCGGTTACGGACACCTACGGTGATGCTCTTTATCTGGTCCCGGCGTTTCCTCCCGGTGCGGGACAAACCACTTGGACTAAAACCCTGCATAAAACAGACTTCTCCATCGCCATCCGGTTCAACTATTTCAGTGGAGATTACAAATTTCACGAAATGGGATTGCGCAGCCACGGGGTCCGCGCGGTTCGAACGATTAAGCAAGAGGAGCAGGACTCATGAGCAACCCCCCGTCCGCCCATACCCCTTCGACCGTTCAGGAGCGTTTAGTCGAAGGGGACGAGAAAACGGTGCTCGATCTCAAACTGAAACTGGTGTGGCTCAAACACGATACCTATCAGTTGACGGGCCAATGGCTCAACTGGGTTCAATCCCGCGACTATGCCAAGGAGTTGAGTAAGGCTCACTATGCCGGTTATAACGACTGGCGGCTGCCCACATTGGAAGAAGCCAAAAGTTTGTACAATAAAGACCAGGTTAATAAAGACCACATGGGGCAAAAAGCTTTTCTTTATTCTATTTTCTCCAGCGGATTCGGTTTTTTATGCTGGACCAGCGACGTCCGGAATAAAATCCAGGCCGTTCGCTTCGGTTACCGCAAGGGCGGGATGATGTATGATGATGTCTACCGGGTCTCGCGGGGCTCCACCCGTCTGGTACGCGATATGAATAACGTTTGATCGGAAGAATTTCACACTCGATGGGAAAACGGTTTAAAGATAACGGCGATGGCACTGTCACGGATACGGAAGAGAGTTCGATGTGGAAGCAAACCGACGGGTTCCAGGACCAGAGTATGTTCCACACCTGGTACAAGGCCGAGAATTACATCCGGGAGCTGAACAACCAGGGATTTGCCGGCTATAGCGATTGGCGCATGCCTAACCTGGAAGAAGCAGAGAGCCTGTTCCTCGAGGAGGTATCCATTCGTGACTGCGACCGGTTTGAAATTTTTATTGATACAGCCTTTTCCCCGGGAGGAGGCTACACCACCTGGACGAATGATCTCAAACCCCATAACGGGGCGGTGATTTTTTATTACCGGTATGGCCACGCCAGCGTCAACAATCGGGATGATCCCTCAAAGGATTCCATCCGGGCCGTGAGAACGGTTGAGGAAAAAGACTAGATTGCAGAAAATATTGTATTAAAGAAGGAGAAGCGTCATCGAAGCCTACAATATTGTCAATAGTCAGGAAAGCCTGAACTCCATGATGACCTACCGGTTTGAGGAGGAGGACTTCAAGAACCTGTACGTTTTGGAGGACTACTATTGCACCAATCCATTCTGCGATTGCAATCACGTCACGATTTCCATGTGCGACAAGGAGGAGGATGATAACCGGTTCTCCTTTCTGCTGAATTTCGATAAAACGCAGGGGATCCTGCCCAATCAACCAGAGCTGACCGGTAAACAAACGGCCATTATCAAGGAATTCCTGGGTGAAGTGACGAATGAGATGATCATCCTGTTCAAGCAGAGATACATGGAGGCCAAGGCCTACGGTGAGAAAAATCCCATGTCCTACCTCATGCTGGAATCGGGCCGGTTTGTGAATTATATGGAAATGTTTCCCCGCGCCAAACAATGGCTGGATTTCAAGTTTGAAGAAGAAAAGCATTTTACCGAGGACGCCTATGAGATGGACCCGCGTAATGACAACAAGAGCGTTCAATTGACGTTTTACCGGTTCCAGCCCGCGGGGGATCGTCCTCCCCCCATTTTTTCCTACACCTATTATTTCAATGAGAAGAAGCGGGAGGAAGAGGAAGCCAAGCTCGAGGAAAACCACGGTGAAATCCTTCTGCAATTTATCCAGTTCATTTCCAATCTCAACGAAATTTTGAAGAAGCGCTACAAAGAGGCCAAGCAGATTGGCGCGGAGTTGCTGAAATCGTCTCCCAATTTGGAGATAACACCCCACAAGGTTCGGCGAAATGAAATATGCTCTTGTGGTTCTGGTAAAAAATTCAAAAAATGTTGCGGTTTAAAAATCAATTGAACGGTTTTTATAAAAATATAGAGGGTTGATGTTATGAGTACTTCAGAGAAAAAAGTCAAAAAAGTTCAGGCTCGCCATATCCTGGTCTCGACCAAGGAGTTGGCGGAGGAAATAAAGAAGAAATTGGACGACGGTGAAGAGTTCTCCAAGCTGGCGGAACAATACAGCGAGTGTCCCTCCAAGAAACGTGGGGGCGACCTGGGTTGGTTCGGCAAAGGCGCCATGGTCCGTGCCTTCGAAGTAGCCGCGTTCAGCGCAGAGGAAGGAGAGGTGGCCGGACCCGTCAAAACAGAGTTCGGCTGGCATCTGATCTATGTTTACGAGGTCAAAAACGATATCAACCCCGATGAAGGCCCGCCCACCGGCGATGAAGACGCGGACGAGACAACCCTGCGCCTGGTGGCGGAAAACTACGCACATGAATTCATGATGCTCGGGTATTCCAACAAAAAGGTGCTGAGCCTGTTCACCAGCGCCCATTTCAAGTCGGCCAATGCCGTCTACAATATTCTCGGCGAAAAAGTGATTAACGAGATTATCGCGATGGTATTCGGCCAGACAGTGGAAACCGCATCGGGGGAGAAGAGCAAGTAACTCCCCGAAGAACAGGGCCGGAGGCGTTCCAGCCGGGTCTGGCATTTCCAATCAAAAAAACCCGCTCCCATTTCGGAGCGGGTTTGTTGTTTGCGGAGGGTTTTAAAGAACGACCGAATACACCTCCACCACATTGGGCGTCTCGCGCAACTCCCGCAGGGTTTCGGGGGTGGGTGGCGAATCGATATTGATCACCGCAACTGCATTGCCGGCGGCCTCCAGACGGCCCAGATGAAACCCGGCGATGTTGATTTTGTTCTTGCCCAGCACGTTACCCAGTTTGCCGATGACGCCCGGTACGTCCTTGTTGCTCAAAATCAACATGCGTTTGGAAATGACTGCTTCAAAATAATACTCGTCGAATTTCACGATGCGCGGGTCGCCCTTGCCGAAGATACTTCCCGTGATATCCCGCGTCCCCTGCTTTGTGGTCACCTGCACCCGAAGGGTGCTGGTGTAGTCCTTGATCTCGTTGCTCTTCAACTCCTGCACCTCGATGCCCCGCTCCTTGGCGATGAACGGCGCGTTGACCATGTTGACGCCTTCAATAACGCGCGTCAACAGGCCTTTCAGAACGGAGATGGTGATGGGTTGAACGTTGAGGTTCGATACTTCTCCGTTGTACTGAACCTTGACCTGCGTGATCGGACCCTCCACCAGTTGCGAGGCCAGCTTGCCCAAATCCTCCCCCAATTCCAAAAACGGCTTGATCTGCTTCAGCGTTTCTTCGTCGATCGAAGGCATGTTCACCGCGTTGCGGATACTTCCATTTTTAAGAAAATCGATCAGCTGACCGCAGATGGCGATAGCGACCTTGTCCTGTGCTTCTCCCGTCGAGGCGCCCAGGTGCGGGGTGCAGATGATCTCGGGAACATCCATCAACGGGCTGTCGGGATTGACCGGTTCCTTCGAGTAAACGTCGAGCGCGGCCTGGGCCACCTTGCCGTCCTTGATGGCCTGGATGAGCGCCGCTTCGTCGATCAATTCCCCGCGGGCGCAGTTGATGATGCGAACCCCCGGTTTGACGCTATTCAACTCATCTTTGCCGAGCAGAGGCTGGTCGCCCACTTTCGGCGTGTGCAGGCTGATAAAATCGGCGCGCTGCAGTAACTCCTTCAACTCCACAATCTCCACCCCGATTTTCTCCGCATGCTCCTGGGACACATATGGATCGTACGCGATCACCTTCATGGCGAATCCTCTGGCGCGCTCCGCCACGACGGAGCCGATACGGCCCAACCCGACGATGCCCAGGGTTTTACCGTACAACTCGACCCCCATGAACGCTTTAGGAGACCATTTTTTATCCTGTTTGACCGAAGCATTGGCCGCCGGAATATTGCGGGACATGCTCAGCATCAGCGCCATGGCATGCTCGGCGGTGGTGATCATGTTGCCGTCCGGAGCGTTCATGACGATGATGCCCTTTTTACCGGCGGCTTCGAGATCGATGTTATCGACACCGACTCCGGCGCGTCCCACGACTTTCAATTTAGAGGCTGCCGCGATCACATCCGCCGTCACCTTCGTCGCGCTTCTTACCACCAAGGCGTCGTATTCAGGGATGATCTTGATCAACTCCTCCTTGGGCAAGCCGGTTTTGACATCGACCTCAATACCGCTTTCTTTTTGTAATATTTCAATGCCCACTTTGGACAGATTATCACTGACCAGAATTTTCATTATTTCCAAACTCCAAAAAATAGGAATGAATTGTGTTTCTAACCCGGCAAAAGCTTTCAGCCGCTATCCGGCTGTAAGCCTTTCAGTAGGCTTCGAGTAAAATTTCCTGCGCCGCCGCGACGCCTTTGCCCAACTCCACGGCATGTCCGAATTTTTTGAGCGCCATCTCAATCGCCGAAATGGCGATGATGGTGTCGAAAGTATCCACATAACCGAGATGAGCGATGCGGATGACTTTGCCTTTCCAATCGTCCTGTCCGCCGGCGAGCGTCACGCCAAAGTCATCGCGCAGGCTTTTTACGATTTTGGCGCCGTCGATCCCGTCGGGAACAAACACGCCCGTGGCGCTGTCCGCCGGGGCATCGGGGGCGACCAATTTAAGTCCCAAGGCCTTCGCCGCCGCGCGGGTGGCTCGCGCCAGCCGGTTGTGTCGTTTATGAACGTTGTCCAGCCCCTCTTCCTTCAGGCTTTTAAGCACCGCCCGCAGGCCGATGACCAGCGACACTGCCGGCGTGTAGGCCGAGGTCTGGTTGCCCAGATTTTTCCGCTCTTTTTTGAGGTCGAAATAAAAATGCGGGCACTTGGCCTGGTCGGCGAATTTCCAGGCCTTTTCACTGAGCGCCACCAGCGCCAGCCCCGGCGGCAACTCCAGCGCCTTTTGCGAACCGGTGATCATCGCGTCGATCCCCCATTCGTCCATCGGCAGGGGGAATACGCCGACCCCCGTGATGCCGTCCACTACCAGCAGAATATCGTCCCGGCTGCGGGTCAGTTTGGACAGCTCTTCAATAGGATGCGACACAGTGGTTGACGTTTCGCTGGCCTGCACCAGGATGGCCCGGATATCCTTATCTTTATCCAGAGCGGCTTTGACTGCTTTCGGGTCCACCGCCCGTCCCCATTCGACATTGATCCAGACCGGCTCGAGTCCGTAGGATTCGCTGATTTTGCCCCACCGTTCGCCGAACTTGCCGCCGTTGACGACCAGAACTTTGTCCCCCGGTGAGAACAGGTTGGTGATGCAGCTTTCCATCCCGCCGGTTCCGGTGGACGCGAGGATGAGAACATCCTGTTGGGTTTGGAACAGGTACTTGGCATCATTCGCCGCCTCCGCGAATATTTTGCTGAATTGAGGGGTGCGATGGTGCACCATCGGCGCGGCCATTTCCAGACTGATGGCTTCGGGAACCGGGGTCGGGCCCGGCGCCAGCAAATACTTTTTTTTCATGAGATCCAATTCCTGAAAAATTAAGGTTTATGAGGTCGCGGGCCCGGTGACCCAGGTCCCGGCAACTTTATCGTGCCATGCTTGATTATTCTTATCCACCAGAGCCCAATAACAGCCCAGGCCCAGCGGCAGGAATGAAATGGGATAACCGATTAAAAATCGGATCGATGCCGTTTCCCAACCTACGGGTTTCCCGTTCTCATCGACCACGGTCAGGCCCATGATTTTTTTTCCGGGGGTTTGTCCACAGGCGGCGGTAAACCCGACAAAATACAGACCCCACAACAATCCCAGTATCAGGAAATACAAACCCACCAGCCAGGCGCCGTCCGGATTGATCTTTCCCATAACAACCCATCGGATCAGAACCCCGGCAAGATTCTGGTCTGATTGATAAATCAGCGGCACCGTGACCAGAACCCCCAGTATCTCCAATACAAAAATATCCAGCAAAAAAGCGAAGTAACGTCGGCCAAAACGGGCTGGTGTCATTGAGGGTATCAGGGAAAAAGTGAATGGGAAACGCCGGGACAGGGAGCGCTTCGGAGCCCGCGGGAAGGCTAATGTTTTCGGCAACGGTTCCTGAAAACCCCGGAAACGCCAGTTCCTGTAAGATACGGGATCGCTTCACCAATTTATAAATTAAAATCGGTGCAAAATCCAATATTTTCCCTCGAATGTGGAAAAAAGAGTCTTTTTAGCACATTAGCGGGAAAAAACCAAATATCTTGAGGGGTTGCGTAGAAAACCTTTGAATAGATTGGGGGAATTACAAGGGAGGGGACAGGTTTACTCTTCCGGTTTATTTTCTTCTTCCGGTTCCTCGGGGGCTTCCATTTCCAACTCCAGCCCTTCGATTTCCATAGCGGACTCATCGCCGGTATCCACCGCTTCCGGTTCCTCATCCACAGAAACCACTTCTTCCGGCGCATCCAAGTCCACGCTATCGAGGTCGAATTCAATGCTTCCAGCATCCTCTTCACTGTCTTCGGTATCGTCGGCATCGACAAGTACGATTTCTTCTTCACCCGTATCCGATTCCGCTTCATCGTCAGAGAGTACCAGGGAAGGCTCTTCATCCAGATCGTCAGGAA
>CBDVDB010000017.1:0-18554 GCA_965372625.1 uncultured Nitrospinaceae bacterium | reverse complement strand
GAGGTGAAGGAACTGTTACTGCGCCTCAGAAAAAAACACGGCAAGAAATTCGTTCCGAAAACGGTATTCACCAAACCGGTTGGCGCGCCCGGCCAGGGGTTTCCCATCGAAAAAAATATTGCCCTGGCCAACAAACTACTCGATTCGGAGGGTTGGAAAAGAGGCGCCGACGGTTTTCGCGAGAAAAAAGGCCAACGGCTAAAATTCAAAATATTACTGGTCAGCCCCCTGTTCCAGAGAATTGTCGAACCGTATAAAAATAATTTAAAGAAAATCGGGATTCAGCTCACCGACAAACTGGTGCAGGTCGCACAATACGAGGAACGCCTGCGGGAATTTAAGTACGACATGGTCGTGGCCAGTTTCCCTCAATCCCGGTCACCGGGAAACGAGCAACGCAGTATGTGGACCAGTGAGGCGGTGAAAGTTCCCGGATCAAGAAACTACATGGGTATCGAAAACCCGGCCATCGACGAATTGGTCGATATCATCGTCAAGGCCCGGACGAGGAAGAAACTGGTCCATGCCATTCAAGCCATGGACCGGATTTTAACCCAACAATTTTACATCGTGCCGCACTGGTATATCGGTTATGACCGCATGGTTTATTGGAATAAATTTTCGCATCCGAAAGTGATCCCCTCGGCCTCGAACCGCCAAGCCCATTTTATTGAGTGGTGGTGGTATGACCAGGCCAAGGCCCAAAAACTGAAGGATGCCCGCGCCGCCGGCAAACCGCTTAAGTAACTTCATCCCTATAACCTTATGACCACTTATATCATTCGCCGCCTGTTGTTGATGCTCCCCACCCTGCTGGGGATTCTGACGATCACCTTTATCGTCACCCAGTTCGTGCCGGGCGGGCCTATCGATCAAATGAAATCCCAGTTGCGCGGGCATGCAGGTGTTCTGGGTGAAGCCGGTGGCGGGAGTACGGGAGGCATCCAGGGTCTCAAGGCCCAGGAGATGGACCCGAAGTTCCTGGAGGAGCTCAAAAAAATCTATCACCTCGACCGGCCCCTTTGGGAACGGTACCTGCGCACCTTTATCTGGTACTCGCCGAAAGACCTGAACCCACCGTTCATGGAACGGTTTTTCAACCGGGACAACTGGGACGGATTTCTCATGTTCAAATTCGGCAACTCCTTTTACCGGAACAAATCGGTACTGGAGTTGATCGTCGAAAAACTGCCGGTCTCCGCCTCCCTCGGCGTTGTCAGTTTTTTCATGACCTACATCATCTGCATCATCCTGGGCATCGCCAAGGCGGTACGAAGCGGCACTCGCTTTGACACGGCTTCCAGCGTCATTGTGCTCATCGGTTACAGTACGCCCGGATTCGTTCTGGGATTACTGCTGATCGTTTTTTTCGGGCCGGGCGACCGGGCGATCGCCCACATGATCCCTATCGCCGGGCTCACTTCGGTCGGCACTCCCGGTTATGAGGAATGGACCCTCTGGCAGAAATTCCTGGATTACCTGCATCACCTGATCGCGCCCCTGACCTGTTACGTCATCGGCGGTTTCGCCACGCTCACCATGTTGACCAAAAACGCCGTCATTGAAGAGATGCGCAAGCAATACGTGCTGACAGCGCGGGCCAAGGGCCTGACGGAAAACCGTATCCTGTACAAACACATTTTGAAAAACGCGATGATCCCGCTCATTACCGGATTCCCCATCGCTTTTCTGACCATGTTTTTTTCCGGTTCATTATTGATCGAGCAAATCTTTACGCTGGACGGCCTGGGCTTGCTGTCCTATCAGGCGGTAATCCAGAGGGACTATCCCATCGTATTGGGAAGCCTTTTCATTTTCACTCTGATTTATCTGGTGGGCCAATTGTTGACGGATATTTCCTACGTGCTCATCGATCGCCGAATTTCATTTGAAGAGTCGCAGGGCTAGTGGCCATGAAACTTAATCAGGACCTGCAAGTCAAAATTCAAAGATTTATGACCGACAAGCGGGCGCGCTACAGCCTGATCGCCTTGCTGATGCTCTTGTTTCTGGCCCTGCCGGCGGAGTTCACGTGCAACGTCCGCCCACTCCTGCTGGTGGTGGACGGCAAACCCTATTTCCCGATACTCTTCACTTACAGCGAGCAGGATTTCGGCGGTCCCCTGCTCTCGGAACCGGATTACAAATCCAAGCGGTTCCTGAAATTCCTCCAGGGCGAAACGGCCGACGCCTCACCCGATATGGATTTAAGCGATTTCGAGGATGAGGAGGATACCGGCCTTGCCCTCGGGCTGGACGATTTCGAGGAAGCGGAGGATGAAGTTTCATCGGCGCCTCTGGTGTTAACGATGGAGGATTTTGAAGAAGACGATTCGGATGCACCGGTCCCCGAAACCGAAATCGAAGCGGTTCCGGATAAGGCCACTGCCGGGCCTCGTGAGTTCTGGATGCTGTGGCCGCCGGTGCGGTACGATTACAAATATATTCCCAGCCACAGCAAAACCGGCCGGGTCGCCCTCGCCGCGCCTTACGAAACCCTGTCCGCCGACGAGAGCCGAACCATCGCCTCATCCTGGGAGGACGGCCATTATCTGGGAACCGACGACCGCGGCCGGGACGTGCTGGCGCGTTTGATTTACGGCTTCCGCATTTCCATGATCTTTGGTTTAACACTGGCGGTGTCGGGAACCCTGCTCGGTTGCCTGCTGGGCGGCATTCAGGGATTTTTCGGCGGTTGGGTCGATTTGATTGGCCAACGCCTGACCGAAATCTGGGGCTCCATCCCGCGTCTCTATATTCTGATTATCCTGAGCGCCCTGCTCAGCCCCAACATCTGGCTGTTGTTCGGCATTCTGAATTTGACGGCCTGGATGGGGATAGCCGCCTACATCCGCGCGGAATTTTTAAGGGGACGGAATCTGGAATATGTCAAAGCGGCGAGGGCGCTGGGAGTTTCAAGTTTCCGCATCATGAGAAAACATATCCTGCCGAATTCGCTGACGCCGGTCATCACCTTCTTTCCGTTTGAAGTGACGGCGGGCATTCTGGCGCTGGTGAGCCTGGATTTTCTGAATCTCGGCGTGCCCAGTCCCGCGCCGAGCCTCGGGGAACTTTTATCTCAGGGCAAAACCAACCTGCAGGCGATCTGGATACTGGTTCCCACCTTTCTGGTGTTGACCGGCGCTCTGACCTTACTGACCTTCGTCGGCGACGGCATCCGCAACGCGTTCGATCCCCGAAAGGCGGTTAATTGAATGTTGCTGGAAGTCGACAACCTCAAAACCTATTTCCGGGTGGGCCTCACGCAGGTGGCGCAGGCGGTGGACGGCATCTCGTTTCAATTGGAGCAGGGAAAAACCCTGGCGCTGGTGGGAGAATCCGGGTGCGGCAAATCCCAGACCGCGTTTTCCATCATCCGCCTGGTCGCTGAAAACGGGTATCACCCCTCCGGTAAAATACTGTTCGACCAAAAAAAACTGTTCGAGCAATCGGAAGAAGACATGCGAGCCATTCGCGGTAATGACATCGCCATGATCTTTCAGGAGCCGATGACCTCACTCAATCCTCTTTACCGTATCGGCAACCAACTGGAAGAGCCCCTGCGCCAGCACCGAAAAATGCAAACCGGCGCGGCGCGCCAACGCGCCATCGAACTGCTGGACCACGTCGGCATTCCCGACCCCGGCCAGCGCATCGACGACTTTCCGCATCAACTGTCCGGCGGTATGAAACAACGGGTGATGATCGCCATGGCTCTGGCCTGCCAGCCCAAACTGTTGATCGCCGACGAACCCACCACGGCTTTGGACGTCACCATCCAGGCGCAGGTCCTGCGTTTGATGACCGATCTGCAAAAAGAAACCGGCATGGCGATTCTGTTGATCACTCATGATATGGGCATCGTCAATCAGATGGCGGACGATCTGTGCATCATGTACGCCGGACGCATCGTCGAGCAGGGCCGCCGCGAGCAGATTTTCGGCAACATGATGCATCCCTACACCAAGCGGTTGTTTGAATCCATTCCCAAACCTGGCGACGAGGCGTTTCAACTGAACACGATTCCCGGCCTGGTGCCGCCCGCCACCGACTACGGCGAAGGTTGCCTGTTCGCCGACCGTTGCGCCTACACGATGGACGTGTGCCGCACCCACGACGGCAAAGTTTACAAGGTGGAGCCGGGCCACACGGTACGCTGTCACCTCTTTGAAGGCGGCGTGACCCAAACCGCCGTGCAGATGGAGCCGAGGATACCCGCGCCTAAAAAACAATCCGGCGGCGAACCGTTGATCACAGTACAGGCATTAAAAACCTGGTTCCCGGTTCGCAAGGGCGTGTTCCGCCGGGTCGCCAATTACGTCAAAGCGGTGGATGATGTCGACCTCGAACTGGCGAAAGGCTCGACGGTGGCGCTGGTGGGCGAATCGGGTTGCGGCAAAACCACGTTGGGGGAATCCATACTGCGACTGAACCGGGAGGTCCGGGGAACGGTACGGTTTCAGGATACCGACGTGATGAATCTACCCACGGATGAGTTGAAGCAAATTCGCCGCCACATGCAAATCGTATTTCAGGATCCCTTTGGCTCCCTGTCTCCCCGCTTGCGGGTCCGGGAGATTATCGGAGAGGGCCTCCAGGTGCATTTCCCTGCAATGACCGAAAAGGAAACAAATGAAAAAATTTCCAAAGTGTTGCTGGAGGTTGGGCTGGACCCTTCAGTGGCGGACCGATACCCGCATGAGTTTTCGGGCGGCCAGCGGCAACGCATCAGCATCGCCCGGGCGTTGATCCTGGAGCCGGAGTTTCTGGTGCTGGACGAACCCACCAGCGCGCTGGATGTTTCGGTGCAGGCGCAGGTCCTCAATCTCCTGCGGGAACTGCAGGCAAAACGCAACCTGACTTACCTGTTCATCACCCACAATCTCAATGTGGTGCAATATATTGCCGATGAGGTGGCGATCATGTATCTCGGACGCATCGTGGAGTATGCGACGGCGATGGAATTATTTAAAAATCCAAAACACCCGTACACGCAATCGTTACTCAAGGCGGTGCCTTCGCTGGGGGAACGCAAACCGTTTGAAACGTTGGTGGGGGATGTGCCGTCTCCGCTCAACCCGCCAGCGGGGTGCCACTTTCACCCCCGCTGTCCCATTTACAGAAATGAACCGGAAGGATCGCCTCTCAGAAAGAAATGCCGGACGGAGTATCCGGAAAAGAATTTCAAAGGCAACGCCTTCGTGGCGTGCCATGCCCTGGATTAGACGGAGCCTTTCGGGAGTGTCCGGGAAGGATCATCAGGTTTCGCTGCTGGACACCCAATAAAAAATCAAGGTCAATACCGCCAGAATAACCAGCGCGGTCACCACCAGACATTGTAGAGACATGACACTCCTCAAGCGGGGAAATTAAAAGAGGGATTCTAACCCATTGTTCACTTTTAATCTATTTTAAAAAAATTGAATCCGGGCTAATTTTTTGCCCCTGCCCTCCGGATCGCTTATATTATAAGTGTAAGTTTTTTAGCGGGTTCCGCCTTCACCGCCCCATTTCCAGTCTGAGGACCCATGCGTATTCTGTATCCTTTCGCCAAACGGTTTATCGCCGGGGAAGACCTGCAAACCGCCCTTAAAAATATAAAATCCCTGTACGATCAGGGATTCCTCTGCACGGTGGATGTACTCGGTGAGAGCGTTCACACAAAAGAGCAGGCCCTCGCGGCGAAAAGCGAGTATCTTGCCCTGCTGGAAGCCATCACTGCCATTCACAAGCCGGTCGACATTTCCATCAAGGTCAGCGCTTTGGGAATGGACATCGATTACGACTTCTGCAAAAAAAATGTAGAGGATTTGATTGATGCGGCGGGTCGCCACACCGTCCGGTTCGATATGGAAGGTTCGGATTTAACGGACCGCACGATAAAGCTGGGACTGGAGCTTCAGAAAAATCATAGAAATCTGGGAGTGGTCCTGCAGGCTTATCTGCATCGCACCGGCGACGATATAGAATCGGTCATCCAACAGGGCGTTTCCACCCGGTTATGCAAAGGCGCCTACAAGGAACCGGCGAACCTCGCTTATCAATCCATGGATGAGATACGCGAAAACTTTTTGAAGCAAACGCATCGCCTCCTTAAGGATGGATATTTGCCCTCTATCGCTACCCACGATGAAATCCTGATCGAAAAGCTGACCCAGTTTGTCGAACAGGAAAACATTTCCCGCGATTCGTTTTATTTTGAATTACTGTACGGGGTGCGGCGGGATATTCAACACGCGCTTCTGAATAAGGGATACCAGGTTCGTGTCTACATACCCTACGGCAAGGCATGGCTTCCCTATACGTTGAGGCGGTTGGGGGAAAGAAAAGAAAATATTATTTTTGTGGTCAAAAATCTGATCCGGGAAACTTTGGGTTTGAGCAAAATTAAATAATCTCCTGGACAATTCCCGCGGCAATGGCCTGCCGGCCAGCCTGGTAGGAACTGCGCACCAGAGGCCCGGACTCGACATGGTCGAATCCCATTTCTTCGCCGATCTTTTTATATTGCGAGAAGATATCCGGATACACGTATTCCGCCACCGGCAGATGGGTTCGGGAGGGCTGGAGGTACTGGCCGATGGACACCATCCGGCAGCCATTTTCCCGCAAATCCTTTAAGGTTTGAACCACTTCCTCAAAAGTCTCGCCATGTCCGAGCATCAAACTGCTTTTGGTGATCATTCCAAATTGGTGGGCGGCAATAGCCAGAGTCTTCATGGACCATTCGTATCGGCATTGCGGCCGGACGCGTTTCTGCAGGGATGCCACTGTTTCGATATTATGCGCAAACACATCCGGTTGGGCGCGGCATACTTTTTCAATGGGAGAAATCTCTCCATTAAAATCCGGCACGAGGGCTTCCACACCGAGTTGGGGACACCGGCGGCGAATCTGCCGGAGAGTTTCGGCCCAATGAGCGGCCCCGCCATCGGGTAGATCATCCCGGTCCACCGAGGTAATCACCACATAATTCAAATCCAGCCGGGAGAGCATTTCGGCCACCTGCCGGGGTTCGTTTGAATCGGGGGGCAGCATCTGCCCGGTGGGGACATCGCAAAATCGGCAGGCGCGGGAACAGTGGTCTCCCAGAATCATAAGAGTCAGCGTGCCCTTCCCCCAGCATTCTCCAATATTGGGACAGGAAGCGGATTCGCACACGGTATGCAGTTGGTGCTCGCGGACCAGTGAGCGGAGTTGAAAAAATTTTTCGCCGGAGGGGAGCGCAGTTTTCAACCAGACAGGAAGGCGGTTACGGGGTTGAGGTGAATCCGAAGAATTCTTCAATGTTATTTTCCCGAGCAAGTTTGGGTGGAACAATAGTATAATAGCCTGTCAAATAATGCGAGGCACATCAAACCTTCCCGCCTTTATCTCAGGGCAGGCGCGGGCAACCCTCACCGGAATTCTACCAGCATCCATGAACATCATCCACCGCTATATCTTCACGGAAACCCTGAAAATTTTCCTCCTGAGCACCATGTTTCTGACCATGGTCATGTTTCTGAGCAAGGCGATGTTCATGACGGACCTGATCATCAACCGGGGTATGACGATGCTTGAGGTGGCCCGGATGGTCCTCTACATTTCCCCGATGTTTTTATCCCTCACTATTCCCATCAGCGTTCTGGTAGCGACGGTGGTAACTTTCAATCAATTTTCCGGTGAAAACGAATTTGTAGTCATGAAATCCTGTGGCTGGAGTTTTACCTATCTTCTACGCCCGGTCCTCCTGTTTGCATTCCTCGCTTACCTGACAACGAATGCCGTCATTTTTTATGCGCTCCCCATGGGGAATCATGCGCTGAAAAAAATGATTTTCGAAATCGTGAAAACCCGTGCCAACATCGACATCAAACCCAGCGTGTTCAACCGGGATTTCGACAACTTGGTACTAATGGTTAAAGAAAAACAGGGTCCGAGCAGTTTTAAGGGAGTATTCATAGCGGACAGTTCTTTTAAAGGGTCCACTAAAATAATTCTCTCCGAGCAGGGTTTTATCCTGACCGACCCGGCCAACTTGAGAATCCAACTCCAATTGAGAAACGGGTCCATCCATGATCTGGCCCAACAAGGGGCGGATTACCAGATTATGAAATTTGACCGTTACGACTTGACCCTGGATATTCCTGGAAGCGATCAATTCAAGAAAAATCAAATCCTCAGGCCTCGCGAAATGTCGGTAACAGAACTCCAACAAAGAATCATGGCAAGCGATAATAAAAACTGGGCGGACTACCGTGCGGCACAAGTTGAGTTGAGCAAGCGGTTCTCCATACCTTTGACTTGCCTTCTCTTCGCGATTATCGGCGTCCCCCTCGGGATCACCTCTCAGCGGTCTGGCAAATCCGGAGGGTTTATTTACGCGACTCTCATAATTTTAATGTATTACGTCAGTCTGGTCCCCCTGCAGAATTTAGGGGGGAGCGGAAAAATCAATCCCTATTTTTCCGTATGGATACCCAACATTATCTTGTTGTTTTTTTCTGTTTACGTAGGGTATAAAACTCAAAAGGAAATACCCTTCAGGACATTTAATAAAATTACCGAATGGTTCGCGTGGCTAGGGGACGCTCTGCTGAAATTATTGGGTTACAAGGAACCCGGCTCAATATCAAATAACCATCCCAGGAATCCAGATTGAGGTCTACAATGATAACAGCAAAAGATATTATGACGGGAGAGGTGATCACGGTCACCCAAAGCACCTCTATAAAAGAATTGTCCGGATTATTTATCAAACACGAGGTCAACGGTTTCCCCGTAGTGGACGACGACGGCCAACTGATCGGAATTGTCACTGAAAAGAACCTGATTGAACAAAACAAAAATCTGCATATCCCCACCGTGATCTCCCTGTTTGATGCAGTTATATATCTGGAAAGCGGTAAGAAATTTGAAGAGGAAATGAAACGCTTAAGCGCCACCCGCGTGAATGACATTTTCACTCCAAATGCAGTAACCGTTTCTCCGGGTACCAGCGTCCCTGACATTGCCACTCTTATGGCTGAGAAAAGCATTCATACAATTCCCGTGGTAGAGGGCGGGAAAATTCTGGGAATTATTGGAAAATTGGATGTCATAAAAGGTTTAGCGCAAGGTTAGTTTTCTGTAATAGGTTGGGTCTTTCTTTTCAGGAATTTTTCAGGTATAAGAAAGCCATTGGCCCATTTCAGAAATCTCAACCAGAGAAACTGAGGAGGTGTCGCCATGCTCAAGTTGAATTTCACTTTCATTCGCCTGTTGTCTCTATCCGTCCTGTTTATTCTATCCTTTAATTCCAGCCTCAGTGCCCAAACGTCTCCCAAGGCAGGTAGTATACCCGCGCATCGGGCGGCCGACTTTATCCACGCCATTATTGAAGCCGACCGGACTATCTATTCGCAATATATTGTCGAACGCCTGGGCGAAACAGTTTCCCTCAAAGCCACGGAACAATGGCAGAAGGAGAACACCCTTCCTCTGCCGGCGCAATTCCTGATGATATCTTCAAAAATTGTCAATTCAAAAAATCTGGGGATCAAGTATCGCTTGATGAGCTTATGGCCGATTAATAAAAATAACGGTTTTAAAAGTCCCCATGAAAAAAGGGGATTAAAAAAAGTTGTCAAGAATCCTGGCAAACCTTATATATGGATCGACAGCCAAAACGGTCAAGCTGTTTTCAACGCGGTTTATCCGGATTTGGCAGTCACTAAAAGTTGCGCTAGTTGTCACAACAGTCATCCCAAAAGTCCAAAAAGAGATTTCAAGCGGGGGGATGTCATGGGAGCCATTCATATTTCATTCCCCATTTCCAAAAAGCCGGGGGCATCGCCCGCTAAGAATCCTCAGATAGCCCCGGAAGTGGTCGCGGATTACGTGCATGCAATTTTAGAAGCGGACCGGACGGTTTATGCCAAGCACATCGTCGACCGCTTGCAAAAGAAGAATATAATCTACCCTTCTGAAAACTGGTGGGAGGAAAACACCTTATTGCTGCCCGCACAATTTTTGTTGAACGCTTCTGACCTGATCAAAAATATGAAATTGGGGTTGGATTATAAATTAATCAGTCTTTGGCCGATCAATCCGCATAACGGGCCAGCAAACAAATTTGAACGCGTGGGACTGGAGACGGTCGCGTCTAAAACCTTTCGTCCTTACATCGGCACCATTCGGGTAGGAAACCAGACTTATTTCCAGGCGGTTTATCCGGATATCGCGGTGACTCCGGCGTGTGTGACCTGTCACAATGCCCATCCCAAAAGCCCCAAGCGTGATTTTAAATTGTATGATGTGATCGGTGGTATTGTGGTCAGCATTCCAACTGGATCAAACTAACGGGATTTGCGGTACTGAAGGGAGTGCGCTATAAACTCGCGGAACAGGGGGTGGGGTTCCATGGGAGAAGATTTGAATTCCGGATGAAATTGTCCGGCCAGAAACCAGGGGTGGTCGACTAATTCGATGATTTCGACCAGATTTCCGCTGGGTGAGATTCCGCTGATCTTCATCCCCGCTTCTTCCAGTTGAAACCGGTACTTGTTATTAAATTCGTAACGGTGGCGGTGCCGCTCGGTGATTTCCCGATTACCGTACGCCGCAAAAGCGATAGATCCCTTCCGCAGTTGACATGGATATTCTCCCAGGCGCATGGTCCCGCCCTTATTGCCATTCACTTTCTGGTCGGCCATCAAATCGATTATGGGATGTGGCGTATCCGGTTTGAATTCGGCGCTGTCCGCATCTTTGAGGTTCGCTACGCTTCGCGCAAAATCAACCACCGCCGAATGCATGCCCAAACAAATCCCCAGATAGGGCACTTTATTTTCGCGGGCAAACCCGGCGGCTTTCACCTTACCTTCAAAACCGCGATCGCCGAAACCTCCCGGCACCAGAATCCCATCACAGTCCTGCAAAATCCGGGTTCCGTTTTCTTCTTCCAAATCCTCGGCGGACACCCATTTCATGTTGACCTTAATCCGGTTGCTTACGCCGCCGTGAACCAGAGCTTCGATCAGGCTCTTGTAGGACTCCTTGAGGTCAATGTACTTCCCGACAATAGCGATATTGATTTCGCCTTCCGGCCTTTCAAGATGTTTGTTGATTAATTCCCACTGGCTGAGGTCCGGTTGCACACCCGGCATATTCATTTTTTCCAGGATGATCCGGCTCAAGCCCTCATGGTGCAGATTCAGTGGAACCTGGTAAATGGATGGAGCATCCATGGCGGTAATAACGGAGTCCACATCCAGATTACAAAACAGTGCGATTTTCTTTTTAATGTCCTTGGAAACGTGCCGTTCGGAGCGGCACAGCAGAACATCCGGTTGAATACCGATCTCCCTCAGTTTTTGAACGCTATGCTGGGTGGGTTTGGTTTTCAGTTCATCCGCGGTTTTGATATAGGGCAGGAGAGTCAAGTGAACGTAGATCACATTTTTGGGGTTATTATCAAACCGAAACTGGCGGATCGCTTCAAGAAAAGGCAGGCTTTCGATATCGCCCACCGTACCGCCGATCTCGCAAATAACCACATCCACCCCTTCACTCACCGCCCGGATTCGCGATTTGATTTCATCGGTAATATGAGGGATGACCTGTACGGTAGCTCCCAGAAATTCACCGCGCCGTTCTTTTTCGATCACATCATAGTAAATTCTGCCGGCGGTCACATTATTGATCTTGCCCATGCGTGCGTGGGTAAACCGCTCATAATGGCCGAGGTCCAAATCCGTTTCGGCCCCGTCATCGGTCACATAAACTTCCCCATGCTGAAACGGGTTCATGGTTCCCGGATCCACGTTGATATAGGGATCGAGTTTGAGCAGGGTGATTTTCAGCCCACTGCATTCCAGAAGGCTGCCCAGCGACGCGGCGGCAATCCCCTTCCCCAGGGAAGACAGTACTCCGCCGGTCACGAAAATATATTTTACTTTTTTATCGTTATATTTTTTCGCCAAATCTGAACCTCATCAGTATTCTTCGTACGGGTTAAGCCTGATTCTGTTCTTCGAGAAAACGTTCAACTTTATCCAGATCCTCAACATGATCCACTCCCAAGGATTGTTTCTCGGTGATTTCCACCTGGATGGGATATCCATTCTCGAGAATTCGGAGCTGTTCCAGTTTTTCCAGCCGCTCGAGCGGAGTGGGTTTCATCCGGGACAATTCCAACAGAAATGAACGGGTATAGGCATACAAACCGATATGCTTGAAAACCCGGCTCATTCCTTTATCTTTGGATTTGGATATATCTTCCGCCGAACTGCTTTTCCATGCATCCCGGTGAAAGGGTATGGGAGCCCGGGAAAAGTAGAGCGCCCTTCCCTTCTGATCCGCAATCACCTTAACAACATTGGGATTAGAGATTTCATCCTGATCGTGGATAGGTATCATTAAAGTCGCCACGGTCAAGGAAGAATCCCGAGCCAGGCAACCGACCACCTGATCGATATTTCCAGGAGGGATGAGTGGTTCATCCCCTTGAACGTTGACTACAATATCACAATTCAGCCCCGATGCCACCTCCGCAATCCGATCCGAACCGGTGGCATGATCGGCGGAGGTCATAACGGCGGTTCCGCCAAACCGGGCTACCGCCTCTAAAATCCGGGCATCATCCGTCGCCACAATGACTTCCGATATGCGCGAAGCCTTTTGAGCCTGTTCCACCACCCACTGAATCATGGGTTTATTTTTGATTTGAGCGAGGGGTTTTCCGGGAAACCGGGTCGATGCCCAACGGGCGGGAATAATGGCGGCCGCTTTGGGCTCAGTAGGCATGCCGGTTGATCAACCCATTCCAGATGGTTTTGATTAAAATCTTGATATCGAAAAATAAAGACCAGTGTTTGATGTAATACAAATCGTGCTCGACCCGTTTTTCCAGGCAGGTATTACCACGCCAGCCATTGACTTGGGCCCAACCGGTGATTCCGGCTTTCATTTTCAAACGCCACATGTAATGAGGAACCAACTTTTTAAAGTCGTCCACAAAAACCGCCCGCTCCGGTCTTGGACCCACCATACTCATATCCCCGAGAAAAACGTTAAAGAACTGCGGCAATTCATCCAGACTGGTCTTGCGAAGAAGAACGCCCAGCCGGGTTCGACGGTCATCGTTTTCCCTGGCCCATACCGGACCGGTCTGGGATTCCGCCCCCATTTTCATGGAGCGGAATTTGTACATTTTGAAACCTTTTCGATCCAGACCCACTCGCTCCTGGACAAAAAATACCGGGCCTCGCGACTCCAGCTTGATCAAAAGAGCAATCAAAAGCATCAGGGGGCTGGCAATGATTATGGCTGAAAAAGAAATAGCAATATCGGTAGCGCGTTTAAATACCCGGTTCCAGCCGTAAAGAGGAGATTCGGTTAAATTGACGATGGGAAGGCCGTCGAAATTGTCTACTCCCCCGCTCAAGCCCATATACTTGAATAAATCTGGAACCACTTTGATGTCTACCGACTCTTCCCCGAGATTAAACAACACCCGCTCAAAATGATCCTGGGATTTCATGGGCAGGGTGATAAACAGTTTGTCCACTCCATGTTCCCGGATGCAGTCGGATACATCATCCAGAAGTCCCAGCACCTCATAACCCCCAATAAATTTCCCAACCTTCTTCTTCTGGGTGGTTAAAAAGCCGACGATCTTGAAACCCATTTCCGGATGCAGATCGATTCTCTGGGCTACCTCCATACCCAGCTCTCCCGCACCTGCAATCAGAACGTAGCGCAGGTTCTTTCCTCTCCGCCGAAACATCATCAAAATATTGCGCACCAACATATGAGAAGCCACCAGAAAGGAGGTGGTCATTAACCAGAAAATTCCCACGACTACCCGGGAAAAGGATTCTTCCCCGTAAAAGAACAGTAATGCCGAGAGAATCAATACCGATATGGTGTTGGCTTTGATGATATTGTAATAATCCACCCAGGGGGATTTCCCCCGCAAGGGCTGATATAAACCCACTACCTTGAAATTAAAAAGAAACAGAAGCCAGACAGGAATCAGTAAAATCTGATACGGCTCGAAGGAAGGAACATCGTGAGCTATTGGAATCCAACCGGAATGGAACCGTATAGAGTAGGCGCCGATCCAGGAGAAAAGGATGACCAAGCTATCGGAAATGATAAGAGCGGAAAGAAATAGCTGGTTATATTTTTTCAGCATAGGAATTTTTTATGGACTCTTGAACATACATCCGAATCCGGTATTTGAAATCATCCAAATTGAACTTAAGAGCATGTTCCCGGATTTCATTCGAATCGAACCGGGCTTCAACCGTATTGAAATAATCAATCGCCCGGCAAAGGTCTTCTGTTTCCGGGTGATAAAAAAACACGCCGGTGGGTCTCTGAGTCTTTTCTTCAGGGATGCCGGTCCGGGGTTTCCACGAACCGGATTCAGGAATCACCGTCTCCAGCGCCCCCCCTCTTGCCAGAGCAATGACCGGGCAACCCATGGCTTGAGCCTCAAGCGGGACAATCCCGAAATCTTCTTCACCCGGAAACACCAACGCACGGCAACGGGCGTAATGGGACCGGACTTGCTCGTCGGCCTTAAAACCTAAAAACTCTATATTGGAAGCGGCTATTTTGCGAAGACTGGTACTTTCGGGACCTCCTCCGATTACTTTTAGAGGATATCCTAATTTATTAAAGGCTTCAACTGCTAAATCGATTCGTTTATAAGGAGATAAGGCTCCTACCATCAGAAAAAAATCCTCCCGGTCCTCACCGGTAGGGGAATAGTACCGGGTATCCACCGGTGGCGTGATGACCGTCGACTCCTTTTGGTAACAATCCTTTATTTTTTTCTGAACGTGCCGGGAAATGGCGATGAACTGTTGAACCCCCTGGCTGGTTCGGATATCCCAGTTTTTCAAATAAGGGCGCAGGATTCGCATGAACAGGGATTGGACCCACCGGTCCGTTCCTGAAAAATAAATATCAAACTGGTCCCAGATATACCGCATCGGCGTAAAACAATAACAGATATGCCGCCCTCCTCCGGTGATGCGGATTCCCTTGGCAACACAGTGGCTGCTGCTCAACACCAGATCATAACCCTTGAGATTAAAGGAACCGATGGCCCACGGCATCAGTGGAAGATAATAGCGGTAATACTTTTCGACACCCGGCAGGCTTTGCAAAAAGGAGGTATGAATCCGCATGGATTCAATGCGAGGGGATACACTGCCGGAATTATGCAGGAGAGTATAAAGATCAGCGTCCGGGAATAATTCACAAAAAACTTCCAGACACCGTTCGCCCCCACGCATACCGGTCAACCAATCGTGAACCAGCGCCACTTTCATGGAGAACTCAAAACCTGCCAGCGGTCAGGCCAAAGGTTGGAAGGTAAAAAATCGGACAACGCAGTTACTTTATTTCCATCAAGTGCTTTTCAATCTTTTGCCGGACGGAGGACGGCGGATTGTTCTTCAAAGCCAATTCCAGAGCATCCAATGCTCTTCCGGTATCGCCTTTTTTCTGGTAACAAACCCCCAGCATGTAACGCGCATCATGAATCTTGTTGCCGCCAGGGTACTTTTTCAACACGTATTGAAACTGTCTAATGGCGTCATCATACATTGTCAGTTTCATATAATTACTGCCAATCCAGAAGAGAATATTGTCCTTCAGGTTTTGGGGAGGATTTTTCAGATTCAATTCCTGAAACAACAGAATGGACTCATCATACTTGCCCGCTTTATACGCGGCCAAAGCCTGATCATATTGCTTGGGCGTTCGTGAAAGCTTGGGGTAACGCCTGATCGGTCGGGCTTTTCGAATCTGCTTGCCCTGTTTGGAAGGGGCGGAAGCTTTTTTCAAGGTCGCTATTTCATTTCTCAGTTGGACAACTTCCGATTTAAGGGATTCGATTTCTGCATTCACCATGGGAGAAGTCGAGCCGGCTTTCAACGAAGATTCCACCCGCTCTTGGGTCGCCGCCAATCGCGGTTCCAAATTGCTGACGATCTTCTGAAGCTCCTGCACCCGGAACATCAATTCCGCCTGCTGAGAATGCAGTGCAGCCACATCCGTTTTGAATTCTTGTTTATCGGTTTTTTGATCCACACTGACGAAACCGCCGCCGCCGGCACTGATCACCCCGCTCTTTTGTTCAATTTTTACCGCAGGTTCTCGTACGGGTGCCGGTTTCGGCGAAGGCTTGGGCTCATCGTCTAAAAAGAAGTTATCTTTATCCGGGGGAGGACTGGATTTTGGTGTCGCCTGGATTTGCGCCAGTTCCTTGTCATTCTTGAAAAAATCATCTTCCTCATCTTCATTGGCGGGAGGAACGTTTTCAGATTTGGGATCGAATTCGCTGCCGAAATCTTCCTCAAAAAATAAATCTTCATCGTCATCATTACTGCTCCAGGGCATGGAACTGCACCCCGTTAGGGTTAGCAATGCGACGAAAATAGATACTAAAGCTGTTTTAGAAATATTTTTAACCAAGAACATAAATTCCCCCATAAATGGAAAACCAACCTATATTTTTTACGCCATCAGAAACCAGAAAATTCGATACCCGGCTCTGTAAATCCTCGAAATTGTAACAATTTATGCAGAATTATACAATCACTTGGGGGCAACTCCGGCGGAAAATCCGGTTTTGGAGCGAATATCCATAACCGACCGCTCCAGGGCACCTGCTACCCGCTCCCTTTCATCCAACCGGCTCCCCCGCCCCAGACTGATCCTAATAGTTTGAACCATAAGACTCTCCGAAACCCCCATCGCCCCCAGCACTTCCGAGGGCAGGACCGACCCGGAACTGCAGGCGGTACCGGTTGACACTGAAATCCCCTCTAAATCAAGGCGAATCATCAGGGTCTGCCCCTCCACCCCGTCAAATCCCAGGCAAAGGGTATTGGGCAGGCACTGCTCCGGGTGACCGTAAAACCTGACGCCGGGAATAAGGCTTTCAATTTGCTGGCGCAAGCCTTTCCTGAGCTGGGTCAGGAGGGACCGGTCCGACTCCAGCCGGGTTTGAGCGATTTGGGCGGCTTTGCCCAGGCCGACAATTCCCGGAACATTTTCCGTCCCTCCCCGCCGCTTTTTCTCCTGTCCGCCACCCGAAATCAAGGGGGCCAGAGGCGGCACTCCCCGCCGAATATACAACGCTCCCACGCCTTTGGGCCCGTACATTTTGTGAGCCGACAGGGACAGCAGATCCACCGGCAAATTTTCCATATCCAACTCAATTTTTCCGGCGGTCTGTACGGCGTCGGTATGAAACAACACCCCCCGGTCCCGCGCCAGTTTTCCGATCTCTTCAATGGGTTGCAGAGTTCCGACCTCACTGTTGCCATGTTGCAGAGTGATTAAAACGGTGTCGTCGGTGATCAGGTCCGCCAGCGCGGCACAATCAACCCGGCCATAGGAATCGACCGGCACATAATCGAGGGTAAAGCCCTCTCTCTGGAGTTCCTCACAGGTATTCAGGACCGCCGGATGCTCCACCCGGCTGGTGATGATGTGGGTGCCTTTATCTTTGAGAGCCCGGGCGGTGCCGGTGATCGCCAGATTGTCCGACTCCGTGCCACCGCTGGTAAAAAGTATCTCGGCCGGATGCGCCCCGATCAACGCCGCCACCTGCTCCCGGGCTTCATCCATATAAACGCGGGCGGCCCGCCCCTGGGAATGAGCGCTGGAGGGATTACCAAACGCTCCCCGGAACAAAGGCAGCATAGCCTCCAGCACCGCCTTATCCACCGGGGTGGTGGCATTATGATCCAGATAAATCGGCTGCATGGTTTTGTACGAAAAACAGGTTATTTAAAAATCGGAAAGAAACGAGGATCAATTGTCGCTAGAGGCTTTTTTCATACCGGTCTTTTTGAGAGGGATCGGTTCAGGAGGCGGAGGCGTTTCCTCTTCCGGGGATTCCAGCGCATCCTTGAGCAAACGAATATCCTTTTCCATTTGCGGAAGACGGTCCAACACACATTCAATAGCTTGTGCCATGGGATCGGGAAAGGATTCCTCTCCATCCTCATGGTCCGCCGAAATTCCGGAAAAGACCACACGCCCCGGAACGCCGATGACGGTTGAGTATTCCGGAACCGATTGCACCACCACGGAGCCGGACCCTATTTTACTGTTTTTACCCACGGTCACCGGGCCCAGCACCTGGGCTCCCGCGCCGATAACCACATTGTCGCAGATGGTGGGATGCCGCTTGCCTTTTTTCATGCTGAGGCCGCCCAGGGTGACGCCATGATAAATAAAAACATTGTCGCCGATTTCAGAGGTTTCGCCGACCACCACGCCCGTGCCGTGGTCGATGAAAAACTTCCTGCCGATTTTCGCGGCGGGATGCAGTTCAATTCCGGTCAACCAGCGCGCCATATAGGATAAGAACCGGGCGATCAATTTGATATTGTGGCCCCACAGCCAATGGGTGAAGCGGTACACGAGCAAGGCATGCACGCCGGGATAGCAGAGCAAAACCTCCCAGAAATACCGGGCGGCCGGATCCTTGACCATCGCTTCATTAATATCTTCTTTCAGTTGTGCGAACATCGCTACTCAAGTCCTATTCAGTCAAAAAG
>CBDVDB010000016.1:0-19099 GCA_965372625.1 uncultured Nitrospinaceae bacterium | reverse complement strand
TACCCTTTTATTTTTTCGCCTTGGGCCGTTGCAGGATGCGGACGATTCCGCCGTTGGCTCCCGGCACGGACCCTCTTAATAGAACGATATTATTTCCGGCGTCCACGCGGACCACCTGAATATTTTTAGCGTAAACGGTATCGCCCCCCATGCGTCCCGGCATGGGATGCCCCTTGTGTACGCGCCCGGGATAGGTGGCCATACCGATGGAACCGGCGCCGCGAAACGATTCGTGATTACCCCGGGATGCGGGGTGGCCGCCAAACCCGTGACGCTTCATCACCCCGGCGAATCCTTTGCCTTTGGAGACGCCGACGACGTTTACCCGTTCGCCCTCCTGAAACATTTCCACGGTCAGCGCTTTTCCCATGTCCTCATCGCTGACTTCCATATCCCTGAACTCCGCCAGCAATTGCGCGGGTTTCTGTTTCAACTGTTTGTAAACGCCTGCCATGGGTTTATTGGTATGCTTGGCTTTGCGCTTGCCGTAGGCCATCAATACCGCCTCGTACCCGTCCTTCTCGCGGGTCCGTTTCAAGACGGGAACACAGCCTTCCACCTGGACTACGGTGACGGGGTAACAATCACCCTTCTCCGTAAACACCTGGGTCATTCCGACTTTTTTTCCCAATAGTCCCTGCATGGCATTACTCACTAAAGTTTGATTTCAATATCCACGCCGCCGGACAAGTCCAGCTTCATGAGCGCATCCACCGTCTGCGGGGTGGGTTCGAGAATTTCCAGAATGCGCTTATGGGTTCGAATCTCGAACTGCTCTCTGGATTTTTTATCCACGTGCGGGGACCGAAGCACGGTCCACTTGTTCCTGACCGTCGGTAACGGAATGGGACCCACCACCTTGGCGCCCGTGCGCTTGGTGGTTTCCACGATTTCTCCCACCGACCAGTCAAGAAGCTTGTGGTCGTAGGCCTTCAGTTTGATTTTGATTCTTTGATCGCTCATTATTCGGTAATCTCACTGACGATACCCGCGCCTACGGTGCGGCCGCCTTCGCGAATTGCGAATCGCAATTCCTTAGACATGGCCACTTCGGTAATCAATGCCACTTCAAAGGTGACGTTATCTCCGGGCATGACCATTTCCACTCCGCCGGGCAGGGTCACAATACCCGTAACGTCGGTGGTCCGGAAATAGAACTGCGGCCGGTAGCCGTTGAAGAACGGGGTATGGCGTCCGCCCTCGTCCTTGGTCAGAATATACACTTCCGCTTTGAACTTTTTATGCGGGGTGATCGATCCGGGCTTGGACAGAACCTGTCCGCGTTCGATATCCTCACGCTTGGTGCCGCGCAGGAGCAGGCCGACGTTATCCCCCGCCTGGCCGTCATCGAGCAGTTTGCGGAACATTTCGACGCCGGTGACGGTGGTCTTGGAAGTCGGACGGAACCCGACGATCTCGACTTCTTCTCCCACTTTGATGACGCCGGTTTCAATACGGCCGGTAGCAACGGTCCCGCGGCCGGAGATGCTGAAGATATCTTCGATCGGCATCAGGAACGGTTTGTCCACCGGGCGGTCGGGCACGGGGATGTACTCGTCTACCGCGTTCATCAGGTCAAAGATACACTTGATTTTCCCTTCGTCGTCCGGATTTTCCAGAGCCTGCAGGGCGCTTCCGCGGATAACGGGAATGTCGTCTCCCGGGAATTCGTACTTGCTCAACAGTTCGCGCACTTCCAGTTCCACCAGGTCGAGCAGTTCTTCATCATCCACCATGTCGCATTTGTTCATGAACACGACGATCTTGGGTACACCCACCTGACGGGCCAGCAGAATATGCTCGCGCGTCTGCGGCATGGGGCCGTCGGATGCGCTGAGCACCAGGATCGCGCCGTCCATCTGCGCGGCGCCGGTGATCATATTTTTAACGTAGTCCGCGTGACCGGGGCAGTCCACATGAGCGTAATGACGTTTCTCCGTCTGATACTCAACGTGGGCGATGGCGATGGTGATGCCGCGCTCTTTTTCTTCAGGCGCCTTATCGATCTGATCGAAGGCGATACTCTCAGCCAACCCTTTTTTAGATAAAACCTCGGTGATGGCCGCTGTGAGCGTGGTTTTCCCGTGGTCTACGTGCCCAATGGTTCCAACGTTGACATGTGGTTTGTCTCTCACAAATTTTTCTTTAGCCATTCCAGTTCACTCCGTTTTTTTGTCCATTCTCAGTTCGTTTATAATGGTGTTGATACTTCAGGGTCATGCAGGAACCTCACTAGAAGTTCCTTTGGATTTAGCAATCAATTCTTCCGCGATGCTGTTCGGAACAACATCGTATTTGGCAAACTCCATGCTGTAATTGGCCCGGCCCTGAGTGGCCGACCGCAAATCCGTCGAATACCCAAACATCCCGGCCAGCGGAGCTTCCGCGCGAATCACCTTGGCCCCGGCGCGGTCACTCAACTCTTTTACTTTGCCGCGCTTCGAGCTCAGGTTGCCGATGACATCTCCCATGAACTCTTCGGGAGTGACGATTTCAACCTCCATAACCGGCTCCAGCAGAACGGGTTTGGCTTTTTTACAGGCTTCCTGAAACGTGATCGAGGCACAAATTTTGAAAGCCATTTCCGAGGAGTCCACCTCGTGATACGAACCGTCCAACAGGGTAACGCCGACATCGACCACGGGATAACCACAGAGAATCCCGCGGTCCATCGCTTCCTCAATCCCTTTTTGAACAGAGGAGATATATTCCTTGGGAATGGACCCGCCGACGATCTTGTTGATGAACTCGAAACCTGCGCCGGCTTTGCGGGGCTCCACTTTAATTTCCACATGTCCGTACTGGCCCCGGCCACCGGTCTGCTTGACGTATTTAAACTCGTGCTCCACAACCTTAGTGATGGTTTCCCGGAACGCCACCTGCGGCTTGGAGACATTGACATCCAGCGAAAATTCCCGCCGCATGCGATCCACCAGAATCTCCAGGTGCAACTCACCCATTCCGGAGATAATGGTCTGGTTGGTTTCGGGATCGATCTTGACTTCGAAGGTGGGGTCTTCCTGCTGGAGCTTGATGAGACAATCGGAAAGTTTATCCTGTTCGGGTTTGGTTTTGGGCTCGATGGCGACGGAGATGACGGGCTGGGGGAAGGAGATGGCTTCCAACACCACCGGCTGGTCTTCCACGCACAGCGTGTCGCCGGTGAAGGTCTTTTTAAAACCAATGGCGGCGGCAATATCTCCGACGCCAACCACCTTGATCTCCTCGCGTTTGTTGGAATGCATCCGCAACAAACGCCCGATACGTTCCCGCACGTTCTTGGTAGAGTTATAAATATAGGAACCGCTCGTAAGCTCTCCCGAATACACCCTGAAAAAGGCCAACTGCCCGACAAAGGGATCGGTCATGATTTTAAATGCCAGCGCGGAGACCGGCGCCTTGGCATCGGCCTTGCGGGACACTTCTTCCTGCGTGTTGGGATTGATTCCGGTGATCGCCGGTACGTCGAGAGGAGAGGGCAAATACTGGGGCACTGCATCCAGCAGTTGCTGAACGCCTTTATTCTTAAATGAGGCGCCGCATAGAATCGGCGTGAACTTCAACTCCAGCGTACCCTTACGGATCGCGGCTCGGAGTTCATCCAGCGACACTTCCTCTCCGCCCAGATATTTTTCCATAATTTTCTCATCCATATCGGACGCGGCTTCCATCAACTTCTCCCGGTATTCCGCCACTTCATCCGCCATATCATCCGGAATCGGGACTTCCTCAAAAATCTCCCCCTTGGGATTATTTTTCTCCGGATAAACGTAGGCTGTCATAGCCACGAGATCCACCAGTCCGACAAAGTTACCTTCCGCGCCGATCGGCAACTGCAAAGGCACCGGATTGGCCTGCAGACGGTCTTTCATCTGCTGGACGCAACCCAGAAAATTGGCTCCGGACCGGTCCATTTTATTGACGAATCCTATACGCGGCACATTATACTTGCTGGCCTGCCGCCAAACGGTTTCCGATTGCGGCTCTACTCCGCCGACCGCGCAGAACACGCCGATCGCGCCGTCTAAAACGCGCAGGGAGCGTTCCACTTCCGCCGTAAAATCCACATGGCCCGGGGTATCGATGATGTTGATCTGATGATCGTTCCAGAAACAGGTGGTGGCGGCGGAGGTAATGGTAATGCCCCGCTCCTGCTCCTGCTCCATCCAGTCCATGGTGGCGTTGCCATCATGCACTTCACCCATCTTGTGGCTTTTGCCTGTGTAGTACAGAATCCGTTCGGTGGTCGTGGTTTTACCGGCGTCAATGTGCGCGATAATTCCTATATTTCTAATTTGTTCCAGCTTGGTTTTCTTACTCATAAATCCTTAGACCAAAAATTACCAGCGATAATGCGCAAACGCTTTATTGGCCTCGGCCATGCGGTGCACGTCTTCTTTTTTACGAATGGCCCCCCCGGTATTGTTGTACGCATCGAGCAGTTCTCCGGTCAGTTTTTCCGCCATCGACCGGCCGGTTCGCGCCTTGGCATGGGCGATCACCCAACGGATGCTCAATGCCAGCCGGCGATTCCGGCTCACTTCCACCGGCACCTGATAGGTCGCCCCGCCGACCCGGCGTGACTTGACCTCCAGAGCGGGAGCCGCGTTCTCAATAGCCTTTTTAAAGACATCCAACGGCGGAGCATCCTTGATTTTTTCTCCGATATTATCCAACGCGCCGTAAAGCACACGCTCCGCCATACTTTTCTTACCTTTTTTCAACAAATTATTGATGAACCGGGCCACCAGAATATCGTTAAACTTGGGGTCCGGTAAAATTTGACGCTTTTCAGCTTCTCGTCTTCGTGCCATAAATTAGGATTTCCTGATTAACTCTTTTTGGGCCTTTTAGCCCCATATTTGGAACGGGACTGCATGCGGTTATCCACACCCAGGGTATCCAGACAGCCCCGCACCACATGGTAGCGAACTCCGGGAAGGTCCTTGACCCGGCCTCCGCGAATCAGAACGATAGAATGCTCCTGGAGGTTATGCCCCACTCCAGGGATATAAGTGGTCACTTCCATGCCATTGGTCAAGCGCACCCGGGCGACTTTTCTCAGCGCCGAATTGGGCTTTTTGGGGGTGGATGTATACACCCGAACACAGACTCCTCTTTTCTGAGGACACCGCTTCAATGCCGGACTGGCTGTTTTCACTACCGGGCTTTTACGGCCCGTTTTGACTAACTGATTTATAGTCGGCAAAATACACCTCTCTATTCAAGGGTTTCCCTCCAAATACGGGAACCCCTACCGACAAAACACATTGATTTTGTTGGCGTTTTTAGGTTTTCTTCCAGCAGACGGAAAGTTTTGAATTTTAACACTCTACGTGCCGGAGTCAAGGGGAAATTTCTGCTTTTATTCCACAGGAGCGGGCGCTTTTTCTTCCTCGGTCTTGGCCTCTGCCACCTCTTCAATTTCCGGTTCTTCGATTCGGATGCCGCTATAGGCATGGCATCCGGTTCCAGCGGGAATCAATCTCCCCATAATTACGTTTTCTTTCAAACCGACCAGCTTATCCTCCTTGCCGCTGACGGCAACCTCGGTCAGCACCCGGGTGGTCTCCTGGAACGACGCCGAGGAGATGAAACTTTCCGTACTGAGTGAAGATTTGGTAATCCCCAGCAGAACGGGCATGCCCTGGGCCGGCTTGCCTTTATTTTTGATGGCTTCCTGGTTCTTGAGGTTAAAGACCTTTTTGGTGACCTGATCGCCCACCAGCAGATCGGTCTCGCCGGGGTCTTCCACCTGCAAATGCCGGAGCATCTGCCGCACGATGATTTCGATATGTTTGTCGTTGATGGTAACGCCTTGCAGGCGATAGACTTCCTGCACTTCATTCACCAGGTATTTTTGCAGTTCATTTTCACCCAGAATGCGGAGAATATCGTGCGGGTTGGACGCGCCGTCCATTAGCGGTTCGCCGGCCAGCACATCGTCTCCTTCATGGACATTGATGTGTTTGCCGCGCGGGATCAGATATTCCCGTTCCTCACCGCTTTCATTAACGACGATGACTTTCCGCATCCCCTTGACGAAGCCGCCGAATTTAACTTTACCGTCGATTTCGGTAATGGTGGCCTGTTCGTGGGGTTTCCTCGCTTCAAACAATTCAGCGACACGGGGCAGACCGCCGGTGATGTCTTTGGTCTTGGCCGTTTCCCGCGGAATCTTGACGATCACGTCGCCGGCGCTCACGGCATCACCCTCATTCACGTTAATGTGTGCGCCCGCGGGCAGGATGTACCGGCGCAAGGTTTCGCCCTTGTCATCCTTGATCGAAATACGCGGTTGTTTTTTCTCGTCGCGGTGACTGATGATGATCTTGGAGGACAATCCGGTGATTTCGTCGAAATCCTCTTTCATGGTCACACCTTCCACCACGTCACCGAACGCGATGGTTCCGGCGACCTCTGTCAAAATGGAGTTGGTGTAAGGATCCCATTCCACCAGGGTCTGGCTTGCCTGAACTTCCTGGCCGTCGGCCACCTTGAGTTTGGCGGCGTAAACGATGGAATATTTTTCCTTTTCACGGCCATTTTCATCCTGAATCACCAGATACCCGTTGCGGTTCATGACGATGATTTCACCGCGCTCGCTTTTAATAGTGCGCAGGCCGGTATACTTGACGATTCCGCCTTTCTTGGTGCTGAGCGTGGTCTGCTCCACCACCCGGCTGGCAGTGCCGCCGATATGGAAGGTCCGCATGGTGAGCTGGGTTCCGGGCTCGCCAATGGATTGCGCGGCGATCACCCCGACCGGTTCGCCGATCTCGGTCCAGTCGTTGGTCGCCATATTCCGTCCGTAACACTTGGCGCACAAGCCCTGATGGGATTCGCAGGTCAGGTTGGACCGGATCCGCACCCGTTCGATGCCCGCGTTTTCGACGATTTCGACCGCTGCTTCATCGATCATTTCGTTGGCTTTGATCAATACGTCGTTGGTGAACGGGTCGATGATATCTTCCAGCGTGGTCCGTCCCAGAATACGTTCGGACAAGGGCTGGATAATTTCACCGGCTTCCACCAGGGAGTAGATGTCGATGCCCCGCAGGGTGCCGCAATCTTCTTCCAGAATGATGATGTCCTGCGCCACATCCACCAGACGCCGCGTCAGGTAACCGGAGTTCGCAGTCTTGAGCGCGGTATCCGCCAACCCTTTACGCGCGCCGTGGGTGGAGATGAAGTACTGGATCACCGACAACCCTTCACGGAAATTCGCGGTGATGGGGGTCTCAATAATTTCACCGGAGGGTTTGGCCATCAAACCGCGCATACCCGCCAACTGCCGCAACTGCTGGGAACTTCCGCGGGCGCCGGAGTCGGCCATGATGAATAAAGAGTTAAAATCTTTACCTTCCTCACCCCGGACAATTTTTTCATCTTCGTCCTCCAACTCTCTGAACATTTCCTCGGAAACTTTTTCAGTGACGTGCGCCCAGATGTCGACAACCTTGTTATACCGCTCGCCATTGGTGATCAAACCGTCACGATACTGTTTGTATACTTTGAGAACTTCGTCCTCGGCTCCCTTGACGAGCGGTCCTTTTTGTTTCGGGATGCGCATATGGTCGATGGAAATGGAAAGTCCGGCCTCGGTGGCGTACTTGAATCCCAATTCCTTGATCGAATCCAGAAGGGCAACGGTCTTCTCCCGCCCGGCTTCTTTAAAGGAGATGCCTATCAATTCGGACAGGGTTTTTTTATTCAACTCCTGGTTCACGAGGGCGAACGGTAACTCTTTCGGCAAGGCTTCATAAAAAAGAATCCGACCGGTGGTGGTCACTTCCAACCGACCCTCCAACTGGATCATGATTCGGGCCTGCAAATCCAGTTCATCATGGTCATACGCCATGCGGACTTCCCTGAGTCCGGAGAACACTCTATCCTCTCCGCGCACGCCTCCGCGAATTTTAGTCATGTAATAACAGCCCAGAACGATATCCTGGCTGGGCACGGCGATGGGTCGGCCGTTGGCGGGCGACAACACGTTGTTGTGAGCCATCATGAGAAGCTTGGCTTCCACTCGCGCTTCCATGGACAAGGGCACATGCACGGCCATCTGGTCGCCATCGAAATCCGCGTTAAAAGCGGTGCACACCAACGGATGAATGCGGATCGCTTTACCTTCGATCAGGATGGGCTCGAACGCCTGAATGCCCAGCCGATGCAGGGTGGGGGCGCGGTTCAAAAGAACGGGATGCTTCTGGACTGCTTCCTCCAGCACTTCCCAGACTTCGGAACGTTCCTGTTCGACCATTTTCTTGGCGGTCTTGATGGTCGCGGTATAGCCTTTTTGTTCCAGCCGGTTGAAGATGAACGGTTTGAACAGCTCCAGCGCCATTTTCTTGGGGAGCCCGCACTGATGCAGTTTCAGTTCGGGACCCACCACGATGACGGAACGCCCGGAATAATCCACGCGTTTTCCCAGGAGGTTCTGGCGGAACCGGCCCTGCTTGCCCTTGAGCATATCACTCAGGGATTTCAGTGGGCGTTTATTGGTGCCGCGCAAGGTGCGACCGCGCCGGCCGTTGTCGAACAGGGCCGACACCGCTTCCTGCAACATGCGCTTTTCGTTGCGGATGATAATCTGCGGCGCTTTCAATTCCTGCAGGCGTTTCAACCGGTTGTTGCGGTTAATGACGCGGCGGTACAAATCATTCAGATCGGAGGTGGCGAATCGGCCGCCATCCAGAGGCACCAGCGGGCGCAACTCCGGCGGAATGACCGGTACCACTTGCAGGATCATCCACTCCGGCCGGTTTCCGGATTTGCGGAAGGCTTCAACGATTTTCAACCGTTTCGAAAATTTGCGTTTGTTCAGGACCGACGAGGTTTTGAGCAGGTCTTCCTGCAACTTGGCGGCCACGGCCTCGAGGTCCAGATTCTTGAGCAGTTCCATCACCGCTTCGGAACCCACCATGGTTTTGAGTCCGTGCGGAAACTCGATCTCCGCTTCCCGGTACTCCGCTTCGGTCAGCAGTTGGCCTTCTTTAAAATCCGATTCACCGGGATCGATCACCACATAGTTTTCGAAATAGATGATGCGTTCCAGTTCCTTGAGACTGAGGTTCAGAATATGCCCGATCCGGCTGGGCAGACCTTTGAAAAACCAGATATGGGCCACGGGACTGGCCAGCTCGATATGGCCCATACGCTCCCGGCGCACTTTGGAAAGGAGGACTTCGACGCCGCATTTTTCGCAGATCACTCCCTTGTGCTTCATGCGCTTGTACTTGCCGCAATTGCATTCCCAGTCCTTTACGGGACCGAAAATCTTGGCGCAGAACAGGCCGTCCCGTTCCGGCTTGAAAGTCCGATAATTGATGGTTTCAGGTTTTTTGATTTCACCATAGGACCAGGACCGGATTTTTTCCGGAGAGGCCAGTCGGATGCGCATGGCATCGAACACAATCGGATTTTTGGGTTTCTCAAAAAAACTCAGGTTATCCACAAGCGTGGTCTCCTAAAACAAAGTTTATATAATTAAGACCCAACAAACTTGAGCCGCCCGCAAAGATAAATGGTTTTACTTGGCGGTTTCTATTAATTCCACATCGATTGCCAGACTCTGCAATTCCTTGACCAGAACATTGAATGATTCCGGCAGACTGGGCGTCAGATTGGTATCGCCCTTGACAATCGCTTCGTACATGCGTTTCCGACCTTCGACATCGTCGGATTTGACAGTCAACATTTCCTGAAGAGTGTAGGCGGCGCCATAGGCTTCGAGAGCCCACACTTCCATTTCGCCCAACCGCTGGCCGCCGAACTGGGCTTTACCTCCCAACGGTTGCTGCGTGACCAGGGAATAAGGCCCGGTCGAACGCGCATGAATTTTGTCATCAACCAGGTGGTGCAATTTGAGCATGTAGATGTATCCCACCATCACCTTCTGGCGGAAAGGGTGGCCGGCCCGGCCATCGAACAGCCTGATTTCGCCGGTGACGGAACACCCGCCTTCAACCAGCAGGCGATGGACGTCTGCTTCGTTGGCGCCATCGAACACCGGTGTCGCCATCTTTCTATTGGTCGCTTTGGCGGCCATCCCCATATTGGTCTCAAAAATCTGACCCACGTTCATTCGGGAAGGCACACCCAAAGGATTGAGAATGAGCTCGCAGGGAGTGCCGTCCTCGAGATAGGGCATATCCTCCTCGGGAACAATCTTGGACACCACACCCTTGTTCCCGTGACGTCCCGCCATCTTGTCGCCCACCTGAAGCTTGCGTTTCATGGCAACGAATACCTTGACCAGCTTGATGACACCCGGAGCCAGCTCATCGCCTTTTTTCAATTTGGATATCTTTTCGTTCATCATGGTCTTGAGGATATGAACCTGCTCCTTACAGCTATTCTCGATTTCCTGCATCTGGTCCCCATCCACATCCTTGGCGGGGATTTTCACCAGATCCTTGGTGGCCATTTTTTCCATGATCTCCCGGTCCAGAACCAAGCCCTTCTTGAGCTCTTTCCGGCCAATCGCGGTGGTTTTGCTGACGGTTTTGCCGTTCAGCATATCCATCAACATTTTTTCGGTTTCGCTTTTAACGATCTGGATTTCATCACCGAAATCCTTTTCGATTTTGGTGATTTCTTCCTCTTCAATGGCAAGGGTACGGGAATCCTTGTCGATTCCTTTCCGGGAGAACACTTTGACATCGATGACGATCCCCTTGATCCCCGGAGGCACCCTGAGGGATGTATCCCGAACGTCTCCCGCCTTTTCGCCGAAGATGGCTTTCAGGAGTTTTTCTTCGGGACTCAGTTGGGTTTCTCCTTTGGGTGTGATCTTGCCCGCGAGAATGTCGTTGGGTTTAACGCTGGCGCCGATGCGGATGATCCCGCTGTCGTCCAGATTCTTGAGAGCTTCTTCCCCGACGTTGGAAATGTCGCGGGTGATTTCCTCCTTACCCTGCTTGGTATCACGCGCTTCCACCTCGAATTCCTCGATATGGAGGGACGTGAAAATATCTTCCTTGACGACTTTTTCACTGATGACAATGGCATCTTCAAAGTTGTAACCGTCCCAGGGCATGAACGCGACCAGGATATTGCGTCCCAGCGCCAACTCTCCATTTTCGGTGGAAGGCCCGTCGGCGATCACCTGCCCTTTTTTGATCTTATCGCCCGTCGCCACCAACGGCCGCTGGTTGATGCAGGTGTTCTGGTTGGAGCGTTGATACTTGGAGAGGGTATAGATATCCACTTTAGAATCCATGACCTGGTTACGCCGCTTCCCTTTTTCCGAGGAACGGACCACGATCCGCGAGGCGTCGGCGCTGATAACTTCGCCATCGCCTTCCGCCATAATCACCGCTCCGGAATCCCGGGCCACGATGCCTTCCATACCGGTGCCCACGAGGGGGGCTTCGGCCCGCAACAAAGGTACGGCCTGACGTTGCATGTTGGAACCCATCAATGCCCGGTTGGCATCGTCATTTTCCAGAAAGGGAATCAAGGATGCGGCGACACTGATCAACTGTTTGGGGGAAACATCCATCAGGCTGATCTTGTCACGGGGCGTTAGAACAAAGTCCCCGCCCTGCCGGGCGTCAACGATCTCTTTCACGAACCGGTTTTTATCGTCGAGCGCCGCGTTGGCCTGGGCGATGATGTAATCATCCTCCACCATGGCATTATGAAAATCCACCGTATCGGTGACTTTGCCATCGGTCACTTGACGGTAAGGGGTTTCCACAAACCCGTATTCGTTGACCCGGGCATAGGTACTGAGTGACGCGATGAGGCCGATGTTGGGTCCTTCCGGCGTTTCGATGGGACAGATTCTTCCGTAGTGAGTGGGATGCACATCCCGCACTTCGAACCCGGCCCGTTCGCGCGTCAACCCGCCCGGCCCGAGGGCGCTCAACCGGCGCTTGTGAGTCACCTCCGACAGCGGATTGGTTTGATCCATGAACTGCGAGAGCTGACTGCTGCCGAAAAATTCCTTGATCGCCGCGGTGACGGGTTTGGAGTTGATCAGATCATGCGGCATGGAAACTTCCAGATCCTGAATGGACATGCGTTCGATAATCGCCCGCTCCATCCGCACCAAACCGACCCGGAACTGGTTTTCCAAAGACTCGCCGACCGCACGTACCCGCCGGTTGCCCAGATGATCGATATCGTCAATGGCTCCGATCCCGTTGTGAAGACCCACGATGTACTTGACGACGGAAACCACATCCTTCAGCGTCAGCAACCGGACGTCCTCGGAGATATCGAGACCGAATTTCTGGTTCAACTTGATCCGTCCCACCACCGACAGGTTATACCGCTTCGGATTGAAAAAAAGGTTGGCGAACAGCGTTTTGGCGATTTCGGCGGTGGGGGGATCTCCCGGACGCAGGCGCTTGTAGATTTCACGGATGGCGTCTTCCTGGGTTTTGATCTTACCCAGGATCAAGGTATCCCGAATCATCGTACCCGGACTCTCTTCGTCGATATGAAGAATCCCGAACTCGGTGATTTTATTCTGGGAAATTTTTTCGAGACCTTCCGCGGTGATTTCCGTGTTCGATTCCATCATCACCTCGCCGGTTTCCTTGTCGATCAAATCGTAGGCGAGGATGGTACCCAGCAGGGTTTCGGAATCGATTTCCACTTTGGGAGACCGGCTCATCCGGTTCAGTTTTTTGATATTAGGGGCACTGACTTTTTTGCCCGACTTAACGATCACTTCATCCGTCTTGGAATCTATAACGTCTTCCAGCACTTTGATGCCGACCAGCAGACCCTTGCCGCCCATGGAAAACTTTCCGGACTGCGTGCAGGAAATTTTCTCCACCGGATAAAAGGCGGCAAGAATTTCCTCCTGATTCATGCCGAAAGCGTTGAGCAGAATCGTGGCGGGCATTTTGCGGCGGCGGTCGATCTTGACGTGCAGGATATCTTTGATGTCGAATTCAAAATCCAGCCAGGAACCACGGTCGGGTATAACGCGGGCGGAAAAAAGGATTTTGCCGCTGACGTGGGATTTGCCTTTATCGTGAGAGAAAAACGCACCGGGGGAACGATGCATCTGGCTGACGATGACCCGCTCCACTCCGTTGATCATGAACGTCCCGGTAGGACTCATGACCGGCATTTCGCCGAGGAAAATTTTCTGCTCCTTCACTTCCCGAACGGAGTTGATCACGACTTCGGGAACTTTCTCTTTTTCCAGAAGCGCTACGATTTTGGAGTCGATCAGGGTACGGGAGGGAATGAGGCCTTTCCCGGTCTGCGGGTGTTTCACCTCTTCGACGATGTATTTACCCGGCAGTTCTTTGAGGACACGGGCGGACACACCGATCCGCTCGCGGTCGAACAGAACCATGCGCACCATGATCTTGATGGGATCGGAGTACGTCTGTCCCTTCTGCCGACACTCACTCAGCTTGAGTTTTTCTTTATAGTTGACCTCTTGCCCGCAAGATTCGCAGGCCACACCGGGGCCACCCAGTTCTTTGTATTCGCCGCAACCGCATTCCCATACACCGACTTCAAAACCCACAAATTCCAGCCGGGCATTGATGTTCAAATCGGAAATCGGGAAGACGTCCTGAAACACTTCCTCCAAGCCCTTGAGCTTGCGTTTTTCAGGCGCCACCCGGCTTTGCAGAAAATTCTCAAACGACTTGACCTGGATCTCGATCAGGTTGGGAATCTCAATGACCGCGGGGATTTTTGAGAAATTCAACCTGGGTGTGGGGTTGACTTGCGTTCGTTCGGTGATTGCTTTTGTCATAGGTTTTAGATTCCCTGGGGTTGAATTAATAAACGCCTGTCAAAAATAAATCCGAACGAGATCCCGTTATTTGATCTCGGCAGATCCACCCGCCGCCTCGATCTTCTTCATGATCTCCTCGGCCTCTTCTTTTTTGACCCCCTCCTTGACTGCTTTTGGAGCGCTTTCTACCAGATCTTTGGCGTCTTTCAAACCCAGGTTGGTAATCACACGCACTTCTTTGATCACCTGAATCTTTTTGTCACCGATAGCGGTGAGAATCACGTCAAACTCGGTCTTCTCTTCCGCGGCGGCTTCTCCACCTGCAGGCGCGGCGGCAACCATGGTCGGCGCGGCCGCAGTAACTCCATACTTGTCTTCCAGTTCCTTGACAAATTCAGACATCTCCAGAACCGACATACTGTCGATAAAGGAAACGACATCATCCTTGGTAACAGCCATCTTAAACTCCTTTCTCAACTAACAGACTTATCAAAACGGTTATCAAAAAATATATCTACGCCCACTGACCGCCGCCATCGGTCCAATCAACCCTGGGCTTTCTTATCCTTGATCGCATCCAGCGTGCCCACCAGTTTGCGCAACAGAGCGCTGAACACACCCACAAAGTTGGTGGTGGGTCCGTTCATGACGGACAACAACTGAGACAATAGAACTTCTTTCGAGGGCAACTCCGCGAGCGCCTTGACCTCGGCCGGCGAGACCTGCCGGCCCTCAACAATTCCGGCCACCACTTCGGGACTCTTCTCGACCCCCGACCTGGCGTATTCAAAAAGCGCCTTGGCGGGAGCCACTGCGTCGTCGAAACTCACCAGCAGGGAAACGGGACCCTTGAATTCGTTTTCCAGAATCTCCAGAGGCGTGTTCTTCACCGCTCTTCGGGCCAGGGTGTTTTTGATCACCCGGAAATCCACCGCACGCTCTCGCATATGGGTACGGAGGACAGCCATGTCCGCCGCGGAGATGCCATGATAGTGCGTCAGTAACGTGGACTTGGCGCGGTTGAACACGTCGTTCAATTCATCTATGGTTTGCTGTTTCGCTGGTGTCGGCAAAATCCCAATCCTTTCTCAACAAAATCAAAAATACTGAAACTTTTTTCTTAAATGACCCGGTGAGCGGCTAGCTCGACGAATAGGCCACCTTGACCCCCGGCCCCATGGTGGTGGATATCGAAATCCCCTTAATATAAGTCCCTTTTGCGGTCGACGGTTTCATCTTGACCAATGTGCCGACCAACACATTGAAATTCTCTGCCAGGTCATCCACCGAAAAACTGGCCTTCCCCACTGAGGCATGAATGATGCCAGACTTGTCCACCCGGAAATCCACCTTACCCGCCTGAATCTGTTCGATCGCCTGCTTGACATCAAAGGTAACGGTTCCGGTTTTGGGATTGGGCATCAACCCTCGGGGGCCAAGAATTTTACCGAGCTTGCCCACGGTTCCCATCATGTCCGGAGTGGCGACCACGCGGTCGAAATCGGTCCACCCTCCCTGGATTTTCTTAACCAGATCATCGTTGCCGACAAATTCCGCTCCGGCTTCCGTGGCCTCTCTTTCCTTTTCACCCTTGGCGAATACCAGAACGCGGAATTTTTTTCCGGTGCCTTTAGGTAACACCACACTGCCGCGGATGTTTTGATCGGCCTTGCGGGGATCCACCCCCAGCTTCACCGCGATATCCACGGCCGAATCGAATTTAGTGTCCGGACCTTCTTTGACCAGGCTGAGCGCTTCTTTCAATTCATAATTCTTGAGGCGGTCGATTTTTTCCGCCAGGGCGTTATATTTTTTGCCATGCTTTGCCATGCTTCCTTACCCTTCCTGAATCTAACCTTCGACTGTGATCCCCATACTGTGGGCGGACCCTTCAATAATTTTCATAGCGGCTTCAATGTTGAAGGCGTTCAAATCCTCTTTTTTGATTACGGCGATTTCCTTGACCTGCTCACGGGTCACCGTCCCCACATTTTCCTTGCTGGGATTGGAAGACCCCTTGGCGATGCCCGCGGCCTGCTTGAGCAAAATGGATGCCGGCGGCGACTTGGTAATAAAAGTAAAACTCTTATCTTCGTAAACGGAAATCACGACGGGAATGATCATCCCTTCCTGGCCCTGCGTTTTCGAGTTGAATAACTTGCAGAAATCCATGATATTGACCCCCGCCTGACCCAGCGCGGGTCCAACCGGCGGTGACGGAGTGGCCTGCCCTGCCGGAATCTGTAGTTTAACTTGAGACGCTACTTTTTTTGCCATACTTCAAAACCCTTTATTTTTAAAATTACACGCGCTCAATCTGCGGAAACTCCAACTCCACCGGCGTGGCCCGGCCGAAAATCGATACCATGACCTTGACTTTACCCTTGTCGGGATTGACCTCTTCCACGACGCCGTTGAAGTTCAGGAACGGACCGTCGATCACCCGCACATTCTCTCCCCGCTCGAAAACGAATTTCGGCTTGGGAGCCTTCGCTTCGCCCTTGATCTGGTCCATGACATCCTTGATTTCGGTTTCCGTCAACGGTGAGGGCGTCGCACCGCCGGGAAATCCGGTGACCTTGGGCGTATTTTTGATCAGATACCAGATATCCTGATCCATCTCGACGTTGATCAGAACATAACCCGGATAAAACTTGCGCGAGCTTATCTTTTTTTTACCCCCGCGGATTTCAACCACTTCTTCAGTGGGGATGACGATTTCTCCCAACTTATCGGACAATCCGGCGTAAGCAAATCGTTCTTCCAGGCTCAACTTGACCTTGTTTTCAAAACCAGAGTACGTATGAATGACGTACCATTCTTTGACCGCGGCGCTCTCCATATTCAACCTGAAATCAACCTCTCAATAATTTTAGAAAGTAGCGTATCGATAATTCCCAGAAAAATGGACATGATAAGCACAACCACCAAAACCACCATGGTGCCTCCCATGGCTTCCTTGCGGGAGGGCCAAGTGACCTTCTTGACCTCGACTTTGACTTCGCTTAAAAAATCCCTTGCTTTACCAATCATGGCGCCCATGCTTTCAATAATCTACAGGCCAGGAGGGAGTCGAACCCCCAACATCCAGATTTGGAGTCTGGCGCTCTAACCAATTAGAGCTACTGGCCTATTTAATTTTCATAAAGGCCAACTCAGGTTGGGACCACCCAGCCAAAAACGGTTCTCCCGGCCCACGGGCTCACAGCCCGGTCCGCCAGCGACCGCTGAAACTTACTTGGTTTCCTTGTGTGAGGTGTGCTTTCGGCAGAAACGGCAATACTTGTTGAATTCCAGCCTCGCCGTCGTTTTTTTCTTGTTCTTTGTCGTGGAATAATTCCTGCGCTTACAATCGCCGCACGCTAAATGAATGATATCCCTCATCGCCTTAAACCCGTTTCAGGCCTGCTCCAAACAAGCCCACCTTCATTTTAGTTAAACCGCCGCTATGATTAACCGCCACACCGATACTCAATCCATATATCTGGAGCCCACGATCGGGATTGAACCGATGACCTCTTCCTTACCAAGGAAGTGCTCCACCACTGAGCTACGTGGGCATAGTGCAAAATGTCAACGATTCACAATATCCCCGAACTCCGGGGGCCATACCTGGAGCGGGAAAAGGGACTCGAACCCTCGACCCTCAGCTTGGAAGGCTGACGCTCTAGCCAACTGAGCTATTCCCGCATAATTAACTGATGGTGGGGAGAGGAGGATTCGAACCTCCGAAGGCTGAGCCGACAGATTTACAGTCTGTTCCCTTTGGCCACTCGGGAATCTCCCCAGCTTCTGGAGGCATCTACCCCCTACTTTTAATTTTCACTCAAGAAAAAATTCGTTATCTAAACGGCCCCAACTTACCGTTAACTCCTATAAAAAAAGCTGGTAAAGGAACAAACCTCCCCGACCGGCTGATTTCACATCGCCACCTCAAACCACTGAGCCGCGCAGGCCCGCGATTAAAATGAAAACAGGCATCTTACTTGTTGTTTTAGATTTGTGCAATATTAAAGAGAAATATAACCTTTCGGCAAGAAGTCCCACCATCCCACATGATGGGCAAGCAATACTCTATCATGGAAACCGGCGGCAGGACAAATTTTTTTAAGGGTTTATCCCAAATTATCCAAGCCGCTGCCCTTTAGGGCCCTGCCCCGGACAAGTCCTTACTTTTTAAGAGATTTCTGGATTTATCCCCGGATTATCGGAATTCTGAAATACCGCCTCTCCTGAGATCATCGAAAAATCGACTTGCCGCCGATCCCGGTCGAACGGCAGGTCCCACCAATCCTCTCCGGCATTGCGATAACGAAAGCCAATTAAATCGGCAGGTTGGCCCGATTCAATCCCGGAATTTTCCAACCTCAATGCCTGACTGCCGCCCACCGTTGCCAGCCACAGGATTTCCGAGCGATCTAAATCAGATAACATTTCTTCCGCTAATCGAATTTCATGCAGAAAATTCAGCGAATCACTGCTCGCCAGAGAATCGGTACCGAGTCCCACCGAAATCCCCTGATCCAGCAGTTTTCGCACCGGCATCCAGGATTTCCGGCCAAACCAGCGGGTACTGCCGGGACAAAATACCGCCGAAGCATTTCTCTCAGCCAGCCGGTCGATGTCGGATTCCTCTATATGATTCAAATGGATAGCTAGCATGTTATCCAACACTCCCAACTGCTCCAGATACCGCACCGGGCTGACCCCGGGAGGCTCCCACGACGGATCATAAACTTCTCTCTTTTTAAGGAGTTCGAGGAACCCCCCGTCCCCGCTCATCAAAAATTGAGATTCCTCCGCCACCTCGGCCACGTGACAGGAAAACCGGCAACCCATCTTGTCCGCCAGTTTTTTCAGCTCTTTAAAAAGTGCGGGCGAAACGGAATAAGGCGCATGCGGCGCCACTGCCAACTGAATTTTAGAGCCGCTCCTTCCCGGATGCTCCTGCAACAGGGTGGCCACCGATTGAGCCTTCGGGCCTGCCCCCTCCTGCTGAAATCCCAGCGTTTCCAGAAACAGCACCTGGCGGAACGGCATCGATTGATATTCCACCAGCAGTTCCGGGTGCGACAGGTAGTCACCCAGCGCCGTGACGCCCGATTCGATCAACGTTGCGGCCGCGCGGCGCAGAGCGTCCACCCGGTCCTGCCAGGCCAGCGCGGCGTTTTCGGCGACCACCGATTCAATCCAATCGACGAACCGCTCCTGCCGGGAAACTTTGCCCGCCAATCCGGACAGGGACAAATGACAGTGGGCGTTGACGAAACCGGGCAGGATGAGATGATCCGACCGGTCAAGCGTGACGCCCTCAAACGATTCGCTGACTCCCGGGCGCACCTCCACAATGCGGCCACCCGCGATGACGATTTCGCCCTC
>CBDVDB010000015.1:0-19235 GCA_965372625.1 uncultured Nitrospinaceae bacterium | reverse complement strand
CAACCGTCAATCATTACGACCCTATCGGCATCCTTTACCCAACGCGCCATTGACGAATGGGGGACCAGGAACGTTTCCGCGTAGCAAGTGCGGGCGTAGGGGGATTCCTTGGCCACGATGTTCGCGGCAAGCCTGGCGATTTCCCCTCTTATACAAGGCCCCTCGCAGGAAAGGACCGGGATTTTTCCTTTGGCAATATTCTCTTGCGCGTACTTTTCGCCAGCGGGACAGCTCCCTGTAATACCTTCGACTTCAATTGTAAAAGAATGGGTAGAATTACTCATTGGATTTTCCTCCTTCTCCAACTGCTGCTTCCCTGCTATGGCTCCCTATTGTAAATAAATATGTGGCCTCGGATGCGGATTTGCCAGTCCCCTCTTCAACGCAGAAAAATGAGATGAGTTCGCTTTCCGAACAGGTCCGAAGGCCTACGCGGCCTAAAATTTACTTATAACCCCCAAAGGTTCATGGTAATATTCTTTAATCTTTGATTAGGAATTAAGCTGGCTCAGAGTCACGCTTGAAAGGAGTTATTATGAAAAAAACCATTGGAATGAAAATCAAAATCATTAAGGAAAACCCGGTGGCCCGGGCCTTGATGGGGTCCCGATACCGGATGAAGGTAAAGGTCTCCAAAAAGGTCTATAACCGGGTGAATCAGAAAAGTAAGCTTCACACCTTGCTGAAAAACGAGAACGGTCCCATGAGGTCATCGGTCCCCTGTGGTGGGTTGATGGGATCGTTCTCGTTTTGCTGATTTTTTTCCCGGCGAAGATCGCTTGTGTAAATGTAAAGGGGTAAGCGGGCCGCCCCTGTCTTAGAATGAGGATCACCGTGTTTGATTATCTGGATAACAGGCTGAAACCGATACAGGATAAGGTGTTGGCGGGTGAGCGCCTGACGTTCGAGGAAGGGGTCATCTTGTTCCAGACGCCTGATTTGTTGGGGGTAGGCCACCTGGCCAACCGGGTCCGGGAGCGGTTGAATGGCAATAATGCCTATTTCATCCATAACCGGCATATCAATCCCACCAATATTTGCATTCACAGTTGCCAGTTCTGCGCGTTCGGCACCAAGGCCGGCCAACCCGACGCTTACGAAAAGTCGTTGGATGAAATATTTGAAGATGCCGGCGCTTACCGGGGCGGCGAGGTCAGTGAGTTTCATATCGTCGGCGGGCTGCATCCGGACTGGCCCTATTCGTTCTATCTGGATATGGTGCAGGGTTTGAAGGACCGCTTTCCGGCGGTTCATCTTCAGGCGTTCACCGCGGTGGAGCTGCATTACCTGGCCCGCCTCGCGGACCAGCCATTGCGCCAAACATTGATCGAATTAAAAAATGCCGGTCTAGGCTCAATTCCAGGAGGAGGCGCCGAAATATTCGCCAAACGGGTGCGGAAGAAAATCTGTAATGACAAAATTACCGGCGAGGAATGGCTGGAGGTACACGAATGTGCGCATGAGGTGGGGCTGAAAAGCAATGCCACGATGTTGTACGGTCACCTTGAAACGATTGAAGAGCGGGTGGATCATCTGGTCCGCCTCCGGGAACTGCAAGACCGAACGGGCGGTTTCGTAACTTTTATTCCCTTGTCGTTTCATCCGGAAAACACGCCTTTGGATTTTTTAGCGCCCACCACGGGTCAACTGGATTTGCGCGCGCTGGCGGTGTCGCGTTTGATGCTGGACAACTTTCCTCACGTTAAGGCCTTCTGGATCATGATTACTCCCCAGGTCGCCCAATTGTCTCTCGGCATGGGGGCGGATGACATGGATGGCACGGTGGTGGAGGAAAAGATCATTCACGCCGCCGGGGCCGCCACCGACCAGATTTTCCACCGGCAAACCATCGTGGATATGATTCGGGAAGCAGGGCGCCAGCCCATGGAGCGGGATACCCTTTATGAGGTCCCGCAACCTGTTTAAAAGTAGTATTTTTTATCGCATTTACCTTGATATTCCCTTATAATGAAATTGTCACAATCCAGCATTAAATAAAATGTCATTTTTACTTGACTCTTTTACATATACAGTTTATTAAATTGATATAGCATTCGGTTGATCCCTCGGGAGAAATCGGTTTGGTTTCCCTTGTAATTCTTCTGCGCCAGAATAGGAGCCGGGAAAAGGTATTATTTGAGTTTGGTTTAACCAGGGAAGCAAGGTTACAAATACAGTTTTTGTTTTGAGTCTTTGGTTTTTAGGATTGAGTTAACAACTATTTTCCCCAGTGAAAAAGGAATGTAAATTATGGGTTACGAAACCAGAAAAGTAATTGTGGTAGATGACTCCTCGGTGATGCGGCAAATCATTAAAAATAATTTGAAGCAGCTTGGTTTTGAGCAGTCGAATTTGGTGGATGCGGAAGATGGAGAACAGGCGTTGAAAAAGATGAACGAGGAGGATGTGGACTTGGTGATTTCGGACTGGAATATGCCTAGAATGACGGGAATTGATTTTTTGAGAGCCATTCGTGCTGATGGCGCATTGAAAGAACTTCCCTTTTTGATGGTGACCTCCGAAGCCGACAAGGAGAAAATCATGGAAGCGGTCAAGGCTGGGGTGAACCAGTATATCGTGAAGCCTTTTAACGCCACTCAATTGGAAGAAAAGATCAAAGAAATTTTTCCCGCCTGATTTTCTTACTTGTCTTCCTCGTCCCATGGTTGTGGTTTGAAAGTATCCTGGGGAAAACGCTTTTCGCATAGGTAGAAAAATAAGATTGGGTTTAAGTTTTATTCATGTTCCGGCAATTTATATAACCTGTTAAAAACCAAATTTTTAGCTTGACAACTTAAGGGTTTCCCTTTCTATTAAGAATATAGGTTACGAAAGGTTTCGTCAGTTCAATAACCAATTTTCATCCTGTTTGTTTAGACTTGAAGTTGTTGGGGAAATTCCGGGCAAACAGGATACAAAATTTTGATACCCTCATAGGGATTATGGAATTGATGCTGTTACCCGCATAAATCTCCAACGAAGAGGAAAAATATGTCGACATTTCAGTTTACCAGCGAAGCCTCCATTCCAGAAGAACTCGCTTCCTGTGTCAAGGTTTCGGTTTCGTCCGTGTTTCATAAATCCTTCGGATACTTTCCTTCCTTTCAGGACGATGATGAGGAGGAGCATAAAATTGGGGACGGTGTTGTCGGTATTATTTCCTATGTGGGAGATGTTACTTGGTTGATGATGATGGGTTTCCCGAAGGATTGCGCGACCGGCTTGGTCGAAAAGTTCACCGGGTTTTCGCTCGATTACGATAGCCCGGATATGGGTGATGTGATCGGTGAAATGGCGAATGTTTTGGCCGGCGATATTGTGGCGCGTCTTCGCGAGGGCAGTGTCAAAGTTACCATGTCATTGCCGACCATAATTAAAGGGTCCAACGTTGAACCCTTGCTGCCACGCGGTTTCCCTTCCAAGAAACTGGTTTTTACCGTGCCGGAAGGGATCGTCATGATCAAAATCGTGGGCTCCAAACCAGGCATGTCTTACGGCCAGGCACCCGGTACCTGATATCGGGTCAGCCTTATCCGTTTTATCCCTCCGATAAAGTTTTCCCCTCCCCACAGGCGATCCTCTGAAAAGGGCTCTTATCTTTCCCAGGCGCAAAGCCTGCTTCCCGGTTCCAATTTAATTTAAGTGACAAGAGCTTGTTCAGGTCTTGCAGGCCTCCGGACTCTCAGGGGGTGTTCTGAAGGTGTAAGCAGGTTGGATTACTTGGAGCTCTTTGAAGCGGTGATCAATGAGACCAGACGGCCAGTTTGACTTTTTTGATTGATATCATCAGCGATCTTGTCCAAGGGTAATATTATATCCGCCAGGTTGCCTTTAATGACAAATCCGGGCATACCCCATACCACGCAAGTTTCCTCATCCTGAGCGATAACCTGGCCGCCGCGGGATTGGATATGCTCGCAACCATGCAGACCGTCCTGCCCCATGCCCGTCAAAACAACGCCCAGGGCATTTCGTCCGAAAATTTTGGACACCGAGCGAAACAGGACATCCACCGCCGGCCGGCAGGAGTTCTCGGGGGGTCCCTGATTGAGGAAGGCCACCACGTCATCTTTACTCTGCTCTACATACATATGGTAATCCCCCGGCGCAACGTAGGCATGACCGGGTTCAAGAAGTTCCCCGCTTCTGCATTCCGTGACCGTTAACTCCGATTTTGAATTCAGCCGGTCGGCGAGAAGCTTGGTGAAATTCGGCGGCATATGCTGAACAATAAGTATGGGAACCGGAAAGTTGGCCGGGAAAGAGGGAATGAGAGCCGCCAGGGCATTGGGTCCCCCCGTAGACACACCAATCGCGACCACGTCTATACGGTGAAACTTCTTGATCCCCTTCATGTTTTGCGGATCATTCGGTTTGACGACGACTGGTTTGGGTTCGGGGAGACTGTCAGGGATACCCAGCCCCGCTCTTTCGTTACACAGGGCTTTGATCTTTGGGATCAGTCCCTTTTTGATCAGTTCAATACCCTCGTCCAGGCTGGTAGCTTTTGAGGGCTTGGCCACGTAATCGGTAGCCCCTTTGGAAAGAGAATCCAAAGTGGCGGCGGCTCCCTTCTGGGTGAGGGTGCTGAACATGATGACCGGAAGGTCAGGCCATTTCTCCCGAATTTTTTCCAGCGCTTCCAGACCGTTCATTTCCGGCATTTCGATGTCCAGGGAAATGATGTCGGGATTGACCTGAGGGATTTTCTGGAGACAGATGCTACCGTTGGACGCAGTGCCCACCACTTCGATATCGGGATCGTCATTCATGGTTGCCGAAAGCATTTTCCGGACAACTACGGCATCGTCAACGATAAGAACTCTGATTTGCGGCATATTACTTTTTATCTATATTTTTAGAAATTCTGGTGAATATAAAGGAATTGATGGTGCGGTTTAAGGACTTTAAGCATTGGCTTTTCAATGAGATAACCTGCGATCAACCCATGAAGGCGCTGGCATGGCCGAAAATCTCATGCGATCCTCTTTATTCAAGGGTAACGGAAAAGCCATCCTATTTCCAGTAAATTAGAAAGTAAAACCGGCGGGTTTTCTGCCCTTAATCATCCAGAATTTAAGGGGTTACTCTTAAATCCGGATTCTTCATCGTTGAGGAAGTTCCGTGTCCTCATCAGGGGTAAAACTGTCAAGCTCCATAGGTTCCGAAGGGTGAATTTGGAATTTTTACTCAATTTAAGGACCCGGTTTGCAACCCATGCTCTGAATGTTTCTGCTTCATTTTCTGGCAGCGCCAAAAGGGCATGACTTGATTATTAAGCATCTTAATCGGGATTTCCAACCCCATCTTCCTTCCTTTACTCCTATTTAAAGCCCTTAAACCAAGGTTATTTCTGCTGTTTGCAGGTAAAACCTTAAAAATGGCACGGGAATTGAAATAGGCATAGGGGGAGGTTTTTTTTAAACAGCAACTCATCGGAAATCTGAGTCCGATCGGGGAATATAAGGAAACAAGAGTATGAAACAGAAACTTGTTCTGGTGGGTAATGGTATGGCAGGTATGCGCACCCTAGAAGAACTGCTTACCGTTGCGCCGGAAATGTACGATATCACCGTATTTGGTGCGGAGCCGCATGGCAACTACAACCGTATTTTATTGTCACCCGTGCTTGCCGGGGAAAAAATTATTGACGACATCATGCTCAACGATGAGCAATGGTACGTTGATAATGGAATCACGCTTCATAAGGGCAAAGAAGTCGTGAAGGTCGACCGGCGCAATCGAAGAGTGATCGCCGCCGACGGTACCGCCGAATCCTACGACCGTCTGTTGCTGGCCACGGGCTCGGACCCGATCAAGCTTCCGGTCCCGGGACACGATCTCGAGGGCGTCATCACATTTCGCAAGATCCGGGACGTCAATGACATGCTGAAGATTTCCAGGAACGGCCGGAATGCCGTGGTGATTGGAGGTGGTTTGCTGGGTCTGGAAGCGGCTTATGGGCTGATGCAACAGGGCATGTACGTCACGGTGGTGCATCTTATGGACACCCTGATGGAGCGCCAGTTGGACACGGAAGCCGGGGCGATGCTCAAGCGCGCGTTGGAAGAGAGCGGCATTCAGTTTTTGATGGAGTCGGAGACCGAGGCTTTCACCGGCACCGACCGGGTCGAAGGCGTGCGGTTCAAGGGGGGTCTCAGAATTGCTGCCGATCTGGTGGTGATGGCGGTCGGCATCCGGCCCAACATCAGCCTGGCGCAAAAGGCGGGGGTTTATTGTGAACGCGGTATTCTGGTAAACAATACCCTGCAGACTTATGACCCGCGCATCTATGCGGTAGGGGAATGCGTGCAGCACCAGGGACAAACGTATGGCTTTGTAGCTCCCTTGTTCAATCAGGCCAAAGTGTGTGCCAATCAACTCGCTCAATTGGGATACGCCCAGTTCCAGCGGTCGGTTGTATCCGCCAAGTTGAAAGTGACGGGGATCGATCTGTTTTCCGCGGGAGATTTTTTCGGCGACGCCACCACAGAGGATGTCGTCATGAAGGATGGTTCACGCGGGGTCTACAAGAAAATCGTAATCAAGAATAACCGCATCCATGGGGTCGTTCTGTATGGAGATACCTCCGATGGCGCCTGGTATTTCCAGTTACTGCGCGACCAGACCGATATCAGCGATATCCGCAGCACATTACTGGTAGGCCAATCCCACCTGGGAGATTCCGGGCACGGTGGTAAAAACCTGGCCGCCGCCATGAGCGATGACAAGGAAGTGTGCGGTTGCAATGGGGTGTGCAAGGGAGACATCAAAAAGGCCATCACCTCCAAAGGGCTTTTCACGCTGGAGGAAGTGCGGTCGCATACCAAGGCGTCCAATTCCTGTGGATCCTGTACGGGTCTTGTGGAACAAATTCTGGCGGCCACGTTGGGCGGCGACTATTCCGAGGCCCCCAAGACCAAACCGGTTTGCAAATGCAGCGACTACTCCCACGATGAAATTCGGAAGGTTATCGTTAATCAGCACCTGACCCATATTCGTTCCGTCATGGATTACCTGGAATACCGCACTCCGGACGGCTGCCACGTATGCCGTCCTGCCATCAACTACTACGTCATTGCCGCATGGCCGGGGGAGGCGTGGGATGATCCTCAGTCGCGTTTCATCAACGAGCGGGTTCATGCCAACATTCAGAAAGACGGAACCTATTCCGTGATTCCTCGTATCTGGGGCGGCGTGACCACACCGCATGAATTGCGCACCATTGCCGATGTGGCGGAAAAATATCGTGTCCCCACGGTCAAGATTACCGGGGGACAGCGCATCAGCCTTCTGGGTGTGAAAAAGGAAACACTGCCTCGGGTATGGGCCGACTTCAATAAGGCGGGCATGATTTCCGGCCATGCCTATGGCAAATCCCTCAGGACGGTTAAAACCTGCGTGGGAAAAGAATGGTGCCGGTTCGGCACCCAGGATTCCACCTCCATGGGCATCCAACTGGAAAAGCTGACCTGGGGATCGTGGATGCCGCACAAGTTCAAAATGGCGGTTTCCGGTTGTCCTCGTAATTGCGCCGAGGCCACCATCAAGGATTTTGGCGTGGTGGCGGTGGAGTCCGGTTGGGAACTGCATGTTGGCGGCAATGGCGGTGTCAAGGTCCGCCCGACGGAATTACTGTGCCAGGTGAAAACGGAGCAGGAAGTGATCGACTATTGTTGCGCCCTCATCCAATTGTATCGGGAGGAGGGTCATTATCTGGAGCGCACCGCACCCTGGATCGAGCGTGTGGGGCTGTCTCATGTCAAACAGAGGATCGTCGAGGATGCCGGGTCGAGAAAGGCCCTGCACGACCGGTTTCTGGAATCGCAAAAGGTCGCGCAAATCGATCCCTGGGCGGAACGGGCAGACGGGAAGGTGGATCCACATGAGTTCACTCCTATGAAACAGTTAGGTGCCAGTCATGTCTGATTGGATCGAAGTGGGTGAAATCGAAGCTATACCGCGCCTGAGCGCCCGCGTCATTGAAACGGATCAAGGTGATATCGCGGTCTTCCGTACCTCCAAGGATGAAATATTTGCCTTGGCGGATCATTGCCCTCATAAAGGAGGTCCCTTGTCCCAGGGGATTGTCCATGGCGACCGGGTGACCTGCCCCCTGCACAACCTGGTTATGGATTTAACTAATGGTGAAGCTGTCGCGCCGGATGAGGGGTGCGCGATCCGTTTTCCGGTTAAAGTAGATCAAGGCAGAATATTTCTATCGTTAAAGGGTTGAGCTTTAATTCAGCAATTTTTCCCAGGAGTCCCAGTTATGTATGGAGAAGAGATTAACAAGATTACCGCAGCCGCGGAAAACAAAATTAAATACATGCAATCCTCGCCGGCAGGTTTTCTGGTGTTGTCCGCCCTGGCGGGAATTTATGTCGGGTTTGGAATCATCCTCATATTTTCCATTGGCGGACCCATTCATGCGGAGGGAGGGGCCTTTTTGAAACTGGTGATGGGCGCCAGCTTTGGCATTGCGTTGAGCCTGGTGATCTTCGCCGGATCGGAATTATTTACCGGCAGTAATATGATTCTGGTCATTGGAAAACTGCAAAGGAAAATATCCACGGGCCTGTTGTTGAAATCATGGTTCCTGTGTTATCTGGGGAATTTTCTGGGCTCCGTGTTACTGGCCTGGCTGATGATTCAGGGAAGCAGTCTGGCGGAATCCTCTCAACAGCTGTTATTAAAGGTCACCTCATCGAAAATGAATCTCGGCGCCTGGGAATTGTTCATCCGGGGAATTTTATGCAACTGGCTGGTGTGTCTCGCGGTGTGGATGGCCGTGAAGATGAAAAGTGAAACCGGCAAGCTCATCATGATTTTCTGGTGCCTGTTCGCGTTTATCGGCAGTGGGTTCGAGCATTGCGTGGCAAACATGACTCTGCTGAGCCTGGGCTTGTTGATTCCCCACGGGGCGGAGATTTCCCTGGCCGGACTCGGGCACAACCTGACCTGGGTGACACTGGGCAATATCGTCGGCGGCGCACTGTTTGTGGGCATGACCTACTGGTCTGCGACTTCAACTAAAATAAAACCCGTAACCCAGGAAGACAAGAACCATGAATATTCAAAAACCCAAATAATGGCTCAGGGGGAAAGCGAAGCTTCGTCAAGTTAAATGATCAAATCCACGATCAGCGGCAGATGATCCGACGCTACCCGGGTTTGTGCTGTTCTTGGGACCAGGCAGGATTGCACCTGGATTTCCTTGCCGACAAATATATGGTCGATGCGCCCTACCGGCAACCGGCCGAACCAGGTGCGTTGCGGAACGTGGTTGTCCAGAATATCCTGGGCGTCGTTTAACATCTGCATGATGCGGCGGCAGGTTTTGTGTTGGGGGGTGGCGTTGAAATCGCCGCATAGAATCACCGGTCCCCGGCAATCCGGATGTGACAACCATTTCGAACCCATCAGTTCCGGGGTTTGATACCGTTGTTCGATGGGGCGTACGCCTAGATGCGTGTTGAGGATTTGAACCTTACGACCCTCCACCTCGATTTCCACCCACAAAGCGCCGCGGGTTTGCAAACGGGGACGGTTCGGAGGACCGGGGAGTTCGCCCGCTCGGATCAGGCGCATGGGATACCGGCTCAACAGGGCGTCTCCGTACATTTCCTCTTCGATTTGAATGGCCGGATGAAAATGAAACTCCATCTCCAGTTCGCGGGCAATCTCATGCGCCTGGTCGACTGCCTGCGTCCGGCTCTTCCCCACATCCAATTCCTGTAATGCGACCACATCGGGATCGTATTGAGCGATGATTTTGGCGATGCGGCGCGTTGAAATTTTTCCGTCCATGCCCACACAGCTGTGAACGTTATAGGTCATCACTCGCAGGGGAAAACCGGTGGCCGTGGGTTGGATCGGACGCTTAATCCGGACCAGCGGTTTTCTCTCCAGGGCGGCCAGCGCGCCTTCCCGCAAATCGATCGGCCGGACAAAACTTTCCCCCTTATTCGGAACCGGGGCCGCCAGTGGAAGCAGGGCGAATCCCCGGGTTTCTTCCGGTCCCATTCCGCCGTGCGTACCGTTTTCAACCGGGAACGTTATGGGAGTTGCATCCAGCCGCCAACCGGAAATGATAAAATCTCCGGAATCGGGATGATGGCACATGTCCACCCATTCTTCGGCGGCTTCTTTTAAAAACGGATGGTGGGAACCGAGGAGTCTTTCCTCGTCGCCGGGAATATCATATTCCCTGCCGTCTGGTGTCCAAATATGGATGCCATCGTCTGAATCAGGGATCATGACCATTGGAATACGGGCTTCCTGTGCCAGCTTGCGGGCCAGCGCGTCCCGGTTGGCTAGTTTGACTTCCTCCGGACAATAGATATGGCCCAATGGACCCAGGGCGGTGACGGAAATTTCGGAAGGCTCGACCGGATCTTTAAATTCAAACAGGTTGCCGGAGAACCGCTCCAGGAACGAGGCGCCCAGCCATCTGAAGCGGTGCAGTTGAATGCCTTTCTCCGGATTTTGCAGGGAACCGGTGAACTCTCCAAATTGCCGGAAGACGCTCAAGACGGCCTCTTCCAGCGTCCGGCCGTTTTCTTTGGGGTAAGGAACGCATTCTTCCTGACCGTGATCGGAATAAATCCACACCTCGTATTCCCGCCGCGGGGATCGTTGCGCAGCTCGCGTAATGCGTTTAATGGCGTTGTCAATTCCCTTCAATGTCCAATGAGCGAATTGGGAAGAAGGCCCGCGCCGGTGCGCCTGTTCATCGTAACCCACGAAGTTGGCGTGGATGATGGGCAGGCCACGGGCCACGTCCATTTTGATTCCAATCACAATCAATTCCCGTAACAGAATGCAAACCGCCACGCGCGCCGGGATGAACTTGATCTCTTTCCACAAATCGTATTTTTCGATGGCTCCCCGGATACAGTCAATGACGGCCAGCAACAGTTCCAGCGCCACAAGCCCTGCGGTCCTTACCAGGCTCCATCCATAGAGCACGATCAAATGAAGCAGGAACAGAGGATTGCTGAGTTTTAAAATGCCGCTCCATCCTATTGTTCCGGGACAGAAATGAGATTCCTCCGCGCCGCCGGAAAAAATATTCGAATAAGAACTGCCGCCCTCCAATAACCCTTTGCTGTTTTGTTCAAGAAGTGATTCGATATGCGCACACGCGTCGGATTCAAACATGCGCAGGATTTTTTTATTTTTGCGGTCCATAAAGCTGAAGGCGGGTACGCACCGCTTGACACCGTAAAACAGTTCCCCTTGAATGGCGGGAGTGCTGGTGGGCACACCGGGGAAGTGGGTATGGATTTGATAACCTTCCCGTTCGATCAGTTTATTAAGAAAGGGTAGTTTGCCCCGCTTCAAGGCGGCTTCCAATTGCGTCCGGGAGAGGCCGTCAATTTGCAGGATCACCAGTCCCGGATCCGATTCGGTGCCCGATAATTTGGGAAGACCCGCCAACCGGACTCCCCATTCGCTTCGGCTGAGCCAGCGGTGAATTTTTGAAAACAGGCGCTCCAGATGTCCGATCATTTAAACGTCACTTTTTGGGTTGTCTTCCGTGAATGCCGCTTCGGCGGAGTGGGCAATATTCTCCCAGATTTTCCATTCCTCTTCGATCACCCGCAGCGCCGTATTCCATAGGCTGTCTTCTGTATCCTTGGGACACGGTTGTTCCGAACGGAGAGTGGTGTAGAGGTTCAGGGCTCTTTGGGCGGAATGATTCATCGAAAATTTATCCGCCGTCCGCTTCAAGGCTTGTTGAAGTTTTTTATGGTCTTCCGGGGTAAGAGACGACGCCTCCTTCAAGGCGGACACAAATTCCGCGGGGTCGTCGTTTTTTAACAACCAGCCGTTCTGATGATGCGTGATGACGTCCCTCGCACCCGGTGCGTCCAGAGCCACCACCGGAACACCGGCGGCCATGGCTTCCACCAGAACCATTCCCTGGGTTTCACTTTTCGATGCAAAAGCAAACACATCCATTGCATGGTAACTATCCACCAGCTCCTGGTTTTTCAGGCTGCCGGTACAGTGAAGATTCGACAGGAGGCCGGAATTTTTAAAAATCGCTTCGATTTCCTTTTTGGAGGGGCCTTCTCCGACGACGAGGAAATGGGTTTTCGGCTGGGTACTGATAAATTCTGTCACCGCTTCCGCCAGAAACTTAAGGTTCTTTTCCGGCGCCAGTCTTCCGGTATGGCCGATGACCTGCACTCCTGAAGGAATACTCATGCGCTGGCGGAAGGCGGAGCCGTCTCCAAGAACCATTGCGTCCACATTCACTCCGGTAGGAACCACTTCGATCGCCGTTTCCACCCCGCGTTCCTTAAGAACCTCGGCGATACTTTGACTGGGAGCGATCACCCGGTCGCTGAGGTTGGCGTAACCGGTCGACAGCTGGGCCACAAACCGTTTGAGTTGGGGGGAATCAAGAGGAACGTAATGTGTGTATTGTTCATACATCGTATGGTGGGTGAACACCAGGGGGACGTCGAACGACGCCGCCAACAGCAGGGCGGTATCGCCCAGCAGAAACGGGTGATGGGAATGAACAATATCGGGGCGGAATTCGTCCAGCGAGGCGAAGACAAATCCCGGTATGGGCAGGCGTACGGAAAAATCGCTGCCGTTGAAATTCTGGATGGCGGGCACGCGGATCACATCGTCTTCCGATTCCGGCATATTTTCGAATTCCGGTGCGATCACCAGCACCCTGTGGCCCCGTTGCCGATAGGTTTCGGTGAAGGCCGCCACGGATTTGGCGACTCCCCCAATGTGGGGGGTGAAGGTGTTGGTCACCATCAGAATGTTCATGCGCCGTCCTTGAAAACTGTTGAGGAACGGGTGTTAAGGTAAAAGGCTCCCGCTTTTGTTTCGCTCATTTTACCCGATCCGATGTGCAGATTTCTCATTATTTCAGTTTGGAGAGGCCTCTCGGGTTGTCCGGAATAATATGAATAGGTTTTCTTATTGATTCCCATTAATATAAAATAGATAGGGACTATATGAAGAACACCATGAAAAAGAAAAAGTCCGGAATCCGCGGGATCGATTTAACCCGAAAATACCTATGCATGGAATGCGGCTGTCAGCGTGATCCCATTATAGCCAAACGCGGGTTTCTGGTTATTGAGCTATTCATGTGGCTGATGTACATCCTTCCTGGAATCATCTATTCCATTTGGCGGCGAGTGCGCACCCAGCAGGTCTGTTCGAATTGCCGGACTCCTTCCATCGTGTTGACCTCTTCTTCCAGGGCTATGGGAATGATGGCGCTGTTGAAAGCCTATTCCCCGTCGGCGAGTCCGCTTTCAACCCGTCCTAATTCCAGCTCATCGCAAAAGCCGGTTCCCCGAAAACCGGCGGCCCCTCCGAATTCAAAACCCGAGAAGAAAGATTTAAATCGGATTCTGAAAACCTCCAACCGGCGGGGGCTGATACCCAAAGGCCAGCAAGGCATTGTAAATTTCAAATCCGGGAATCATGGAAAATAAACCGGGTGGTAAATAAAATTTTTTACATTGCACGGGAGCCACACGCATTATATTCAACTCCAAGAGACTTCCGAAGAAAACCATGAATGCCGTTGTTTGGCGAAAGTAATAGAGGTTGTTGTCAATATTATGCTTAGGAGAGAACCATGAAATCATTAACTGGGTTTTTGAGTAGACTGTGTTTTCTGAGTTTGGTTTTATCGGTATTACTGGTCCTTCCCGCCTGCGGGCCGGACATGGAACAGGAAAGTTTTAATTTGACCCTCCAGTACCCGGACGGGGAAGAAGAGGACCTGGGAGTGATCACGGGTCTGGCGGAATGCAAGACAGCCGCCGCCGCGAGGGCCGAGGAGACAGAACTGAAGGAAGGTGAGTGGTCGTTCAACTGTTGCCATATGACAGACGACGACGCATGCACCCAAAAAGTCTCCTGAGTCGATTGCTTTCCCGGCACCGGTTTCAATAGCTCCTAATTACAAGTTGATCGGGGCAAAAGTTCTGGTGGACGGAGCCCCAAGCCTCTGCGATACTGATACCAACGGCTCAAATTTAAATGCAGGGTGTTCATAGGAATTATGGCTGACCGGTCGAAAATGCTTCCCATGGCGGTAGGGCTGGGTTTTCTCCTGATGCTCCCGCTATTTTTTATGGACTGGAGCGGAGGAGGGGAGTACCCCCAACTGGAGAAAGCCGGGCGAGTGGTTCGCTTCATGTCCGCCCCACGCCAATTGCGGCGGTCCTCGTTTATGGTGGCTTATCCGGAGGGAAAACCTTCCGAGTTTGTAAGCTGGATGTTTTCAGACATGGGAGCCGCGGAATGGCCGCCTTCGGAATGGGAATTGATGGATGAAGAGGAGCGCCGGGCTTTAAGAGCAATGGGTATCCCCATCATTCCCAAGGGAGTTGGAATTCACTCCCATCTAAAAAAGGAGGATTCCAGGCAGGTAATCGTCAAGGCCGACGATGCCCTGGGTCTCGTTATTATCGAAGGTTACCTTACCCCCGGCCAACCCCCTGTCCTGACTAAGCATTGGCCATTCCAATTACCCCGATCCGCCTAAAAAAGGTAATTAAAAGAGTTCCAAGGCTCAGATTTTAAGCTTGCCTGGTCTTGTAAAGAATAATGGAAAAATTTGAAAAATTTGTTATCCTGAATTGACACTAATCCTTTTTTAACAACAGTTTGGAGTTAGAAAAATCATGGCAGAGGCCCCCCCAGAGACGCCCGAGACGACACCCGAGACGCCGCCCCGGAAGGCACCCCGGCAACGTCCCAAATTAATGATTCGCCGTGGGAAAAAAGTAACCGAGGGAGTAGAGGTTCAAATTGTTTTTGCCGATATCAAAGCCGGTAAGTTAAAACCCTCGCACGAATTCAGCATGGACGGCGCAAATTGGCGACGCTTGGATGCGCACCCTCAATTAGCCAAGGTTTTTACTCAAATTCCCATGGGAGCGGCGCCTCGTTCATCCAGGAAAGGTTTGGTGTTCTTTCTTTTTCTCGTTCTTGTGGTGGCGGGTGCGGGTTTGTATTTTCATCCCTACTTTGCTTTCTATAAAGTTCAAACCGCTGTCGATAGCCGAAATATTGAGAAACTGGCCCAATGGGTGGATTATTCCGCTTTGCACCGGGATACCAAAAGTCAGATCGACGGTCAATGGAACGAAATTTCCACCAAGAGCCTCAGCGGTTCACCGCAGGCCAAAGCGGCTGTGCCTGAGGGACGGGTCCAGGTGGATAAAATGGTTAACGCCCTGGTAACTCCGGAAGCGGTGATGGATTTTTCCAAGGGTAAAACCGATCTGATCGTTTCCTGGGCCAGTGAAACTTCTCCGAAAGATCAAGCGCCGGATTCCGTTCCCGCACCGGACCCGTTGGCCGACTTGGAACTCAATATGGATTCCGTAAACAAAGTTTGGGAAAGCGTAGAGGGCGTTTTGGCTCAGGCGGAATTCAGTTATCAGGATATGAATGTTTTCGTGGCCACGGTAAAGGCAGATAATGGCGAAACATTTCAATTTAAATACCAACGCAATGGAATGGATTGGAAGTTGGGCGGAATACTCCTTCCCAGGAAACCCGTTGGCTCTTCTCTAAACGGTATTGCGCAAACCGCCTTGAAGGAGGCCGAGGCTAAAGTCCGGGCCGCGCCAAAAAGGAAGAAAAAGTCTAAAAGTAATAATGCTGGCGAGAAAAAGCAGGCCCAGGTGGCGAAAATCATTCAAACCAAAAGAGCCTATTTGGCAAACTTGGAATTAAAAAGTCTTGCGGTTGGGAGGGGAGATAAATATCAGTTTGGCAGTCCCAATCCGGGTATCTTTGCCACCTTGATCAACAAAGGCAACCGGACCCTGAAGGAAGTGGAAATCACAATATATTTCTATAATTCGAAGGGGGCTATTGCCAGTGAGAAAAAATTGTATCCTGTGTCCGTTTCAAAATACCGCCCCGGGCGGGATAATGACCCTCTGGGACCTAAAAAGAAAAAGCAAATTGGGTATCTGGTCAAGGAATTCGCCCCTCCGACCTGGGCAGGAAAGATCCAGATGAAGGTTACCAATATTGTTTTGAAGGGTTGAATGGTTGACATCTCCCCCCGGATTGAAATTTTGCCTGTAAAATAAAGCACTATGGATTTGTCTGGCTGTTCTTCGCCGGCGCGAAAGGAATTGGATGAGTTTGACGGAACGAAAAATCAAGTATTTGGAACCCGGTAAAAGCCGCCAGATCACCTGGGATAACGGCGGGTTTGGGATGCAGGTGGCTCCGGACGGGGAAAAGAGTTTTATCCTGGAGTACCGTTTTAATGAGATGACCAAGGTTATTACCATCGGAATCTATCCGGCCATGAGTCTTGAGACCGCGAAACAGCAGGCCGTCAAGGCCTTTAAGATGATCGTCGATGGAGTTGACCCTGAAGAGGCGGGGCTTCCGGAACCGGGAGTCAGCACCGCCGCGGCTGCGCCAAGTCCCAAGCAGACACTGGACCAGCTTAAAGAAATGGCTTCCGAGACTCTGGATCAGTTCAAGGGAAAAGCTTCGGAGACACTGGATCATATAAAAACTTCGGAGACACTGGGTAAGATTAAAGGGATAGCTTCCCAAAAACTGGATCAAATCAAGAAAAGGGTCGAGAAAAAAGTAAAACAGGCTCAAGGGAAATCACAGCCGACTGAAAATAAAATTATACCGATCGAGAAAAAAGCCAAACCGCAGGAGCAACCAGCTCCACCGCCGGCCCAAAAACAAAAACCGCCCGAGAAGAAAGCCAAGCCGCCAAGCCTGAGGGATAAGTTCGAACGCATCCTCGATAAGAATGACCTCAAAACTTTTTGGTCCGGTCTTGCAAACTCGGACATGCCTCCCCAAAACCAACTTGCCGTGAAACTGTTAATGGTCACCGCCCAAAACAGTAATGAAGTGGTGCTCTCCCGATGGGCCGACTATGACATGGTATCCAAATGGTGGAACATTCCGGGAGAATTCACGAAAAACGGGAAGAAGCATAAGATCCCCTTAACGAACCTGATCATGGATATTTTGAGAAAGATAAAAGAGTCATCCAGTATGTCCGGTGTGTTGTTTCCTGCTCCTGGGGACGTGACAGCTATGGAGGTCAAGACCCTGGAAGATGACGTTCGCCGAGCCCAACTCCGATTTGGTCTGAAGCCTTTTACCTTGGAAGATTTGCAGGACAGTGTGGTTTGCCAGATGCTCGATAATGGAATTTCGGAGCCCGTTCTGTATCAATTGTTGAATAGGGACTTGCCTGCCGGGGCGCCGGTGGGAGCCAAGAAAGTCAGCGACCACGATTTGCGGGAGGCCCTGGAGAAACTGGAGAAACAACTGCCCAAGGCTTATTGATACAGGTTCCGGACGGTTGGCTTAAAATATAAAGGCGTGGGGGGATAACTTCCAGGCCTTTTCTTATGGGTTCTGATTGAGATGAAATGCCCCAAATGCGGACACTCCCAAACCTCCACAGTGGAATGTGCTGAATGCGGAATCGTTTTTGAAAAATTTCACGCAATCCAGACGAGACAAAGGGAGCGAGCGCTTCAAAAAAAGTCCCCAGCCGAAACAGCCGATGCGGAAATCCTGGATCCGCTCAATGACGAATCCCCGAAATCCCTGAAAGGTTTTCTAAAGGTTTATGTTTGGGATACGTTTAAGGCCTCCTGGAAGCCCATTCCAAAATACGGAGTCATTACGCTGACATTATTTTTTGCCTGGTTGTTTTTTCTTCTTTACCGGGAACCGTTTTACCAGTTATATCCCCAAACAAACATGATGGATTCTACGATTTTGTCCATGTTGCGCCGGGTGGACCTGGTGTTTCATGAAGGGGGACATTGGATTTTCGGTATCTTTGGAAATCGCACTCTGGCGATACTGGGGGGCAGTCTCAATCAGGTGCTCATTCCCTTCATTGTGACGGTGGCTTTTTGGCAGCGCCGGGATGCTTCGGGGTATGCGTTCGGGTTGGTCTGGATGTTTGTCAACTTCCTGGAAGTCGCCATTTATATGGCGGACGCGCGCCACCCCGTGCTTCCCCTGATCGGTAATTTGGACGCTTTCCAAAGCCATGATTGGCTCAACCTGTTCAACATCTGGGATTTGTGGACGGTCGACACCCAAATCGCCAAGACTACCTTTAACCTGGGATGGATCGGGATGATTGGGGCCTCGCTCTGGTACGTCTGGACTGGTCTCACCCGCCTCGCGAAAAAAAATAATATCGAAAACCGGCCCCTGGAGTTTTAGGAAAATAAAAATTGTCCTGTTTCCGGAAAAGAAAAAGGGTTTACAGCGAACAGACTGTAAACCCTTTTAGTATTTGGTACGCCCGAGAGGATTCGAACCTCCGACCTACGGAACCGGAATCCGGCACTCTATCCAGCTGAGCTACGGGCGCATGTTTTTTATTTAAAGTTTATGAAGCCTAAACCCCATCCTCGGCTTCCGGTGCGGCAATCGCTCCCGCCCTGGACTTAACGTCTTTACCGAATTCGCGGATCATGTCCACCCGCAGTTTCCACCATTTAACTTCTTCCTTCAATTCTTCGGCGACCTCGGGAGCGGTAAACAGTTTGATTTCATATCCCGCTTCCAGGCGCGCCTCAATCCCCTCGGGAAGCTCAAGATCGCACTCCTTCATTACCGTGATCGGGTTTTTCGCCAGCTTCTTTCGGAAGTCGTCGTCGGTGACGGCTTTCGTCGCTATTTGCTTCCACTTACCGTTCAATTCTACTTTGCGTTTATTTTTCATGACCACCTCGTCAAATTCACTTTCGCCTGACGAGTTGGACTCTGGAGGCCAGTGAGTGTTGTGGGAGTTTGCCTAAGTGTATAGGTGACGGCAAAAGAAGGCAATCATTAATCGCGGGAACCCCGGGAAGCAACCCCTTGCTATTGAAGCAGGGAAGGGACCATCCTCAGCGCTTCGTCCAGTTTTTCCGGTTTGGAGCCCCCGGCCTGCGCCATATCCGCCCGCCCGCCGCCGCTGCCGCCGACAACTTCCGCCACTTTTTTCAGGATGTTGCCGGCATGATACCGGTCCAGCAGATCCTTCGTCACCCCGGCGGCGAGGATCACTTTGCCGTTATCCGCTGCACCGGCCACCACCACGACCGACTTCAACTGATTCTTGGCATTGTCGATAAACGTGCGCAGGGTCTTGGCATCCACGCCCTCCAGCTTTTTCACCAGCAGGGAGACGTCGCCCACTTTCTGCACCTCATCCGCCAGGTTGGACG
>CBDVDB010000014.1:0-19477 GCA_965372625.1 uncultured Nitrospinaceae bacterium | reverse complement strand
CCACGATTAAGGATTATATCCTGTTCGGAGATTTGCATGGAAGGCTGGTCAGCGGAATATCCGGAAGATTAAAAAATTAAATCGATTAAACATCCCAGGCCGGCAACGGCGGGTCCTGCCAGATGTTGACTTCGGTCGTTTCGTCCAAAGTCACCTCGTCAAAAACCAGCGAATACGGCTCGGTGTATTCCAATTCGTAATCCACTTTGATTTTGCGGATCACCCAATTTCCGGATTCCGGCCCCACCAGCGTCAGGGAATGAGCAAAACTGCGAATCTCGTAATCGCCGGAAAAAGTTTCTCCCGGTCCCACGCCCCCCTGGGTATTCTCAAAAGGTATTTTATGGTTGTTGATCGTAAAATGCACCGGCAAATCGGTTCCCGCTTCTCCGGTTTCGATCTCGACTTTAAATTTATTCAGTTTGGGCATCGGGTCCGCTATTGGTAATACGGATTCGAACCGGCGGCATGGTCGGTTTCATCATAGATGGCGCCGACATAAGGCACCGCCTGCCGGAAGGAGTTGTGGATGCCCTGCTTGAGCGTCAGGTCCGCCGCACTGCAGCCCTGGCATCCGCCGCCCATCTGAATGGTCACCGTATTGCCCACCACCTGGGTGAGGGTAATGCGGCCGCCATGGGCGGCCACTCCGGGATTGACTTCGGTATCAATCACGTCTTGAATTCTATTTCGCACCACATCCTCAGAGGGAATTTTTTCTATAATCTCCGGGGAAATAATATCTCCTTCCGCTTCCAGGGCGATTCTCATGGCGGCGCCGACCTCCTTGGCCATCGCTTCCCAATCGGATGCAGCCTTGGGTCCGGTCTTGGTCACCACCGCGGTGGATTCGTGAATCATCAGGGTCTCCACCGTATCAACGCTGAATACCGCCTCGGCCAGGGAAGAACCGACCGCATCTTCAAACCTGGAAAAAAACCAGGAGCGCCCTTTAAACAGGGGATGGTTCACCATAAACTTGCAGAGCCCAAAGTCCTTCGAAGGCTCGGCCTTGATCAAAATCTTACTGCCGCCCATGCCGCCTTCGGCTTGCTCCGCGAGCACCGGCACCTGAATCACCCTTCGCTGGACGGGCGGCCCTCCGGCAAATGAACTGCCAGAACTCGACGGTTTCGGGTCTTCGCTGGCTATCGTCCCTTCATCTTTTTCTTGGGATGGCGATTTTGAAAACATTTGTGACAGCTTTTTGAGAACAGACATATTATGAAAACTCCCTCTCTTTTTCTTTCGATGACGATTTTGAAAATATATGTGACAGCTTTTTGAGAGAAAGCATATTGTGAAAACTCCCTCAATAGCCGGAAAATATTATCCAGATAAGTTCCTGATTATTGTAAAGAATGTAATTTTAAAGATCATGGCAAAAAGGCCCTGATCTACTTTATTGAAATTCTCCCTCTTCCTGATACTAATCTTTTAGATTAAATCTTATATCATAACTATTTGTAATAATTAATTTTATTAACATAAAATCGATCGGGGCCTTGGGAGGTGCCTGCAGGGTTCGCCACACAGTAAAGGAACTATTTTCTCAGTGGGTTACAGCCGAAACGCGTCCTGGACGAGTTCGATTTCCCAGGTTTTGGGTTCATTGGGATCTCCCTTGATACCCACTACATCAAACCGGCAATCCCGGTTTTCGATCCGGTGCTGGGCCAGAAATCCCTTCGCCACCTGACCGATTTTTCTCTGCTTGTGGCGAGTCACCGCTGCGAGAGGTTCCCCCAACTCAGCATGGGCCCGGGATTTGACTTCAACGAACACCAGCACTTGATCCTGCTCCGCTATGATATCAATCTCCCCGGCTTTGTTGCGGTAGTTTTTTTCCACGATCCGGTATCCCCTCTTCTTCAGGAATTTGACCGCGGCCTTTTCTCCCTCCTGACCAAAATACAAACGATCTTTCGTCACTGGTTCTCTCCCGGATTGCTTATGGGTGGTGCGCCTGCTATGCTTTGGCCCATGATTCTCGGCTGGGACGATATTTTCGGGGGAAGAACCATACTGGCCTTCCTGCTCTGGTCAGGCTTGACCGGATTATTTTATCTGGTGTGCTACCTGGCGGCTCTTAATACGCTCGATCACATCACCCAAAACAGTTTCCTGAAAGTGCCGCTACTGTTGGCCATCGCGCCGGTGGCGGCATTTATTATATCGATATTCAACTACCATCCCCTGATTCTATGTTTGTTGATGATGATCTCTAATTATTTCCGGGTCAAAAACCTTGGAGCTCCAGACGATAAGCGGTTTCAGGGCATCACCCTCAATAGGCCCCTGTTCTACACCGCAAGTTATCTCTACATTATAAGCCTCTATGTCCTCTCGGCCTGGTTTCAAAATCCTGTAGAAATTGACGGGGTGACCACACCTTATTGGAAAACCTGGTTCCCGGCCATCCAGTAAAATTGATGCCCGGTGAATTCTTCAGATTAAGATTCGGGGAAACCACATTCCCGTTTTATTTCGATACTCCACATATTCCTCGCCAAACTGTTCCAGGAGGGCTTTTTCTTCGTGATGAATACGGTACTGAAACCCGATCCAGGCGCACATCATTCCCAATCCGCCCGCCAGCCAGTTGTGGGTGGTCAACGCGTAAGCAAAGATAACTATCATCATAGCGGTATAAGAGGGATGGCGTACCCAGGAATACAGTTTTTCTTTACGCAGAGTCTGCTTCTCCCGAAAAATGATATCGAATTTGAAAGCCTGCGAGCCCAGCTGATATACAGCCATCACCCGCAGGATCGATCCGGCAACAAAAACACCCATGATCACCCCCAACTCCATTTTCCCCAGCGGCACGGCGCTCATTCGGGAAACATAGGACAGCCCTATTAAAGCCACCGCGATAGGCAAGGTGTGGCCCAGCAATTGTTTGATATGCGCCCGGTCAAAAGTGGCATCGGCGGGCCTCACGGTAATCACAAAAATCACCAGTTCGATGATGCCGAAAATCATATTGTGGACGGACTGAACCACAAATCGTGATGCGGTGTCCGGACTCCATCCCAGCGGAATCAGCGGAATCAGATAGATCATCCCTACCATCAGGATGGTGAAATTGTAATTAATGCGCACTGCCACGATGAACACAGCCAGATAAATCAAAAAGTTGGCTATGACCCACCCGAAAGCCCAATGCTCCACGATCCACGTCTGATCCATCTTTTTCTCTGCCAGGACGGCTGTTCTCCGGTATTCCGGCCAACGCTGAAATCATTGAAATTAAAGCCAGATACTGTATGATAAATGCACTTCATGCCCGCCTCTATCGGGTGCATGAAAAATATAACCCATAATTGCATTCTTGTGTTTTTTGAAATATTTTTGTTATATGATTGACCCATAGGTATCAATACTTAGAGCCATCGGGCCCCTGTAATATTGGATGTTTACAGGATTTATCCCGGTGTTCTCCCAACTTTAAATCAAATTGACCGCTGATGGCCGACAACGCCAAAAGCCTCGATTTTATAATTTAATTCAGGTTTCGTTATGGATATTAAGACATTAAATCTTCCGCCGGAGGTCAAACAGGAAATCGAAGATTTCGCCGCCGAGGTGGAACGGCTGGAGCGGGGCGAAGTCGGCGAAGAGGATTTTAAACGGTTCCGTCTGCAACAGGGCATTTACGGTCAACGGCAAGCCGATGTGCAAATGGTCCGCACCAAACTGCCCTTCGGCCGCATCACTTCGGACCAGCTCAACTGCCTGGCGGATTTTGGTAAAAATTATTCCAACGGGATTCTGCACATGACCACCCGGCAGGATATCCAGTTTCATTACGTCAAGATCGCCGATGTGCCGCAGGGCCTTCAGGACCTGGCCGACCACGGCCTGACCACGAGGGAAGCGTGCGGCAACACCGTCCGCAACGTCACCGCCTGCCACAAGGCCGGGACCTGCAAAGAAGAAAAATTCGACGTCACCCCTTACGCAGGAGCCGTATCGAAGTATCTGCTCAGGCATCCGTTAACGCAGAACCTGGCGCGCAAATTCAAGATCAGTCTCGGCGGATGTAAAGGTTGCGGACTGGGACCCATTCACGACATCGGCATGAATGCGGAAATCAAAGACGGTGTTCGCGGGTTCAAGATGATTATCGGCGGCGGCCTGGGGTCCTCACCGCATCTGGCGAAGCTGTTGTCGGAGTTTGTCCCGGCAGACGATATGCTGCGCACCTGCGAAGCCATTATCCGTGTGTTTGATGAACACGGCGACAAGAGAAACCGCAACAAGGCCCGCTTCAAGTATGTCGTGGATCGGCTTGGGATCGAAAAAGTCCGGGAACTGGTTCAGGAACAGTTTGAGAAGCTGAAAGAGTCTGAGTACCCAGTGATAGAAATCCCGGAGGACACCATTCCCGGCATTCCCGAATTTTCTTCCAACGGGGATATAGAATCGGACAACGATTTCGTGCAGTGGAAATCGCGCAATACCTACGAGCAGAGGCAAAGTGGATTTTACAATGTGCATATCAAACTGCAATTGGGCGACCTGACCCACGAGCAGGCCCGGGCCATCAGTAAAATCGCCTCCGATTATGCCGGCGGCATTCTGGTTTGCACCGTGTTTCAGAACCTCATGATCTCGTGGGTAAAACCGGAAGCCTTCGGCCCGGTTTACACTGATCTTAAAAAAATCGGCCTGCACAAGGCGGGAACGGAAGAGTTGCAGGATATGACCAGTTGCCCCGGTTCCGAAACCTGTAACCTGGGCATCACGCATTCGCGCGGATTGATCAACAAACTCACCGAAGACGTGGAAAACGAAAACACCGATTCGACCGAGCTGGACCACATTACCATCAAAGCCAGCGGTTGCCCGAATTCCTGCGGACAGCATCATATAGCGTCTATCGGGTTTGCCGGGTCGGCCAAAAAGATCAACGGCATCCTCGCGCCCCATTACGAAATGATGATGGGGGGCCGCATCACCGAGGACGGAGCCGTATTCGGCACCAATGTCATGAAACTTCCCGCGAAAAATATTCCCAACGCGGTGCGCCGGTCGGTAGAGGGTTATAAAAAAGATAAACGGGAGAGCGAGTCGTTCGTGCAATTTTTCGACCGGGTCGGCAAGGGTTACTTCGCCGATTTATTGATGGACCTGAAAGAACTTCCGGATATCGAAGCGTCGCCGAAATCGTATATCGATTACCATGCCACCGGAGCCTTTTCACTGGACGACCGGGGTCAGGGCGAATGTGCCGGCGCGGTGACGGATATGATTTCCGACCACCTGTCCGAAGCCGAGCGCGCCCTCTTTCAATCCAACCGCGCGTTCGAAAACAACCAGCCTGCCGAAACCGTCAAGCAGGCCAACCGGTCCATCGCTTCTTCCGCCCGTGCGTTGCTGGTCACCGAGGGCATGGATTTCACCGACAACGTGGAATCCCTGACCAAGTTTGAGTCGCTGATCGTGGAAACCGGTATCGTTTCCGAAAAACACGCAGGGATCACCAAGCGTTATCAGGAAGATCCCGAACAAGCCGATCAAACCAAAGCGCAGGCCATGCTGGAGGAAGCCCGGGCGTTGGTCAAAGAATGCCAAAAAGCCAACGACAAGATGCAGTCGGATAAATCGCTCCGCATCCGTGTCGGTTCCAAAGACAAGGTGGAGGAAGAACCCTCTGGGAAGGAGGGCGCCGATGCGGAAACCGCGAATCAGAAAATCGATCTGCTGGGTGTGAAATGCCCTTTCAATTATGTCAAAACCAAACTCAAGCTGGAGACCATGCAGTCCGGCCAACGCCTTGAGGTACTTCTGGACGACGGCGAACCCGCCATCAACGTTCCCCGCAGCGTCCAGAATGACGGACATAAATTACTGTCCCACGTGGAAGAAAACGGACACCACACAATCGTCATTGAAAAAGCCTAAAAAGGATTCCCGGAGGGATGCTTAAAAGCATGACCGGTTTTGGCCGGTCTGAAAAACAGAATGGGATTTTCACCTGCAAAACGGAAATCCGTTCTGTCAACAATCGCTTTATCGAAATCAATACCCGCCTGCCTAAATATCTGGCCGCGTTGGAACTGCCCATTAAAAAGCTGATCAAATCCAGATGCGGCCGGGGTTCGTTCGACTTGTTTTTAAACCTTGAGAAAAGCGATGATTCCGGAGCCGATCTCGAAATCAAACCCAACCTGGGGCTGGCGACACAATATTTTGAGGCCTTCAAGCAGATCAGGGATAAACTGGGGCTGGCCGGTAACATGCCTATCGAAGCCTTGCTGGGCCTGAAGGACATCATCAAGACCGAACCCCTGAAACTCGATGCGTCACAGGAAACAATGGTTCTGGATACGGTGGAGGATGCTCTGTCGGCGTTGATAGACATGCGGCAGGAAGAAGGCGCAAATTTGCAGAAGGACCTGGCCGGCCGGTTACAGGGGATTCAGCAATTGACCCAGAGCATCCAGGAACGCCAACCGATAGTACTGGAGGAATACCGCAAGCGTCTCAAGGATAAACTCAAAACGCTGACCGAGGGAATGGAGCTGGACGAAACCCGGCTGGCGCAGGAAACCGCTTTACTGGCTGACAAGTCCGACATCTCCGAGGAAATCACCCGGTTGGGAAGTCATTTGGAACAATTCAACGACCTGTTCAAAAACTCGGGACCCATTGGCCGGAAAATGGAATTTATCACCCAGGAAATCAACCGGGAAACCAATACCATCGGTTCCAAGTCGGTGGATTATCCGGTTTCGCAGAATGTGATCGAGATCAAAAGTCTTCTGGAAAAGATCAGGGAACAACTCCAGAACATCGAATAAACCGCCCTCTGCCGGGCCCGACCTACCCATTGAATCAGTCTATGTCTCAAGACGGAATACCCATTATCATCTCCGCCCCCTCCGGCGCCGGAAAAACCACTATTTGTCATGCTCTCAGACAACGCTTGCCCGATCTCGATTTTTCCGTGTCGCACACCACCCGGCCCCCACGTGAAGGCGAAACGGACGGGCAGGATTATCATTTTATCTCCACGGAAACATTTCTTGAAATGACCAACCGGGACGAGTTCCTGGAATGGGCCAAAATCCATGACCGCTATTACGGGACTTGCCGGAAAAATATCGAGGAAACTCTTCAAAAAGGCAAGGATCTGGTGCTCGAACTGGACGTTCAGGGGGTGGAATCCCTGCGTACCCTGAAATACCAGGGAGTTTATATTTTCATTCTGCCCCCCTCCATGGTGGAACTTGAAAAACGATTGAACCGCCGGGGTACGGAGGCGGGAGACCAGATCCAAAAACGGATCGAGGTCGGCCGGGAAGAAATTTCCAAAAGCCATCTTTACGATTATGTCGTAACCAATGTCAATGTGGACGAGTCGGTTGATACTATTCTGGCGATTATCAAAGCGGAAAAAAACCGAATCATGCGTTATCAACCCGACTGTCCGGAGATCCGCAAAATTCTGCGATTGGATAAAGGGTGACCATGTCCAACTTGGATTTAATTCAACTCGTCAAAGAAAAAGTCCGGTCGATGAATGCCTATCAGGTTGAGGATATCGAGGCCGAAATCAAACTCCACGCCAACGAAAACGCGCTACCGCCACCGCCTGAAATTTTAAATCAGTTCGAGGAAGTTTTTAAAGCCACCGAGTTGAACCGCTACCCCGATCCCGACTGCCGTGTTCTCAAACAAACGCTTGCCAAACGGTTGGCAGTGGCGCCGGAGAACCTGGCCATCGGCAACGGGTCGGACGAGTTGATTCAAATACTCCTGCAGATTTTCTGCGATTCCGGAGAATCGGTTGGGTTTCCCGATCCCACCTTCTCCATGTACGCCATCATCGCCCGGGGAATGGGTCTCAAGCCGCAGGCTCACCCGCTGGATGACCAATGGGATTTTAAGGCGGAACCGTTTCTGGAAACCCTGGAGAAAAGCCGGGCCCGCATCGCTTTTATCAGTTACCCCAACAATCCCACGGGAAATTGTTTTTCGGCGCCGGAAGTGCAGAAGGTCATTGAGAATTTCCCGGGTATCGTGGTGGTGGACGAGGCTTATCATGATTTTGCCCGGAAAAGTTTTCTTTCCGAATTGCCGAAACACAACAATCTGATCATCCTGAGAAGCCTGTCCAAGATCGGGCTGGCCGCTTTGCGTGTGGGATACGCCGTCGCCGATCCCGTCATTATTGAGCAGATCGATAAAATCAGACTGCCCTACAACTCCAATACCCTGTCGCAGAATTTGGCGGATCGATTTCTGAACCACTTCGCCCCCGTGCAAAAGCAGATCGATGCCCTGTTGGTGGAGCGGAAAGAGATGATCCGGAAGCTTTCGGAGTTCAAGCAGGTGACGGTCTTTCCTTCGGATGCCAACTTTGTGCTGTTTCGGGTGGAGCAGGATTCCAAGGCCATTTTCAAGCGGCTGATGGCAAACGGGATTCTGATCCGCGATTTGGGCAGTCATCCGCGCCTGAAAAACTGCCTCAGGGCCACCATCGGGACTCCTGACGAAAATCGGTCTTTTTTGGACCAAATGGCAAATATAATCAAATAATTATGGAAATTTCGACCATTTTCTGATCTCCTAGTAGTATGACAGAGACAGCGGGAAAATCATTTTACAAACGGTTCCGATTTCGTCTGATCCTCATCCTCTCAGGGATGCTGATGACGGGAATCGTCTTCATCTTTCTCATGTACACCTATGGCAATACCCCCACCGGCCCCAGCCGGGCGGAACAGGTGGTCGAGATTCCGCCGGGCATGACCCTGAGGCAGGTCTCCCATTCCCTGGCCGAAAAGAAATTATTGAACGAGCCCAGCACCTTTATCCTGTACACCTACCTGCAAGGGAAGCAAAACCAGATTCAAGCCGGCGAATATTTATTTTCACCTTCCATGCCCCCCTGGAAAATCCTGAACGCGCTGACCCAGGGCGGCTCTGTCCTCTATACGGTCACCATTCCGGAAGGTTACCGCATCACTGAAATCGCGGAATTGCTGGAGAGCAAGGGGCTGGTGGACAAGGCCAAATTCATCGAGGAAACGCGGAACCAGGAGTTGCTGGCCTCCTTTCAAATTCCGTCGGGCAGTCTGGAGGGATATCTATTCCCTGAAACCTATAAGTTCTCGAAAAAAGCGGGGGCCAAACAAATCGTCAAGACTCTCCTCGATACCTTCAGGGAACGCGTTCATCAATCCGGGCGGGAGCAACAGGCCCAGGAGATGAATTTCACGTTTCATGAAATCGTTACGCTGGCCTCCCTGATAGAAAAAGAAACCGGACTGGGGAAGGAAAGAGAATTGATATCATCCGTCTTTCACAATCGCCTGGTTAAAAAAATGCGCCTGCAGACAGACCCGACCGTCATTTACGCCATGGTCAACTTCGACGGCAATATCCGCAAAAAGGATCTTTCCATTGATTCACCGTACAACACTTACAAGCATTTCGGGCTCCCCCCGGGCCCGATTGCCAGCCCGGGTCTGGAATCCATTCGGGCCGCCCTGGCCCCCGCAGATACGGAATTTCTCTTTTTCGTTTCCCGTAAAGATGGCAGCCATCAGTTTTCCACCAACTACAAAGACCATACCCAGGCCGTTCAAAAATATCAGCTGAACCATCGGATACGCGGGTGAGTAATACCTAATTCTTTTAATTATTGAGTAATTACAGATTATTCTTTAAAGTCATAAATTATTAACACCCCTCCTCAAATAGGATTTTTCCTCGAGTTCCAGCGGACCGCAATTTCTGGTTTCGGGGCTTGTTTTTCGCCCTCTTTATGTCGATAGGAACCCATAGACCCCTATCCGGATATGCCATGAAATTTCAAATTCTGCCTTTAATTTCACTTCTGATGTTTCTGCTCGGGTACCTGCCGGTGCCTGCGAGCGCCGATTTCCTGAGAATCGACGAATACAAGGCGGCGCTCAAAGCCGACTCCAGGGATTATATTGCGCATTACGGTTTGGGCCGGGCTTACCGGCAGATGGGATTGTATGAGGACGCGATCAAGGAGTTCCAGGAGGTTTTAAAACTGGAGCCCTTGTTCCCCGCAGCTCATTTTGAAATCGGGGAAAGCCTTAAAGCCCTGAAACGCTTCCAGCCCGCCGCGGAGGCTTATCTGGAATCGATCCGGATGGACCCCAATTATCCCGAAGCCCTGTACGGTCTGGGCGATACCTACCGCATCATGAAGCGGTATACCCCGGCCATCGACCATTTGAAAGAAGCCATCCGTATCAGTCCGAACCTCAGCGAACCTTATTTCGCGCTGGGACAAACCTACGCCGCTCAGGGGAATCACAAACGCGCCATACAGGAATATAACAAAGCCCTGAACCTGAATCCCCTGCAACCGGAATGGCTGTATGCCCTGGGGTTCAGTTATGAAAAATCGAAACAATACCGGCAGGCGATGGCGGAATACCGCCAGACGCTGGACCTGGACGCCAATTTTTACCGGGCTTACTCCGGGGTCGGGCGGATTTATTTCAAACAGGGCAAACCGCGCCAGGCCCTGCCTTTTCTGAATGATGCCCTGTTGGTCTATCCGAATGATGCGGAGGCCCTCCGTTACCTCGGGCGAATCCATTTTGCCCTGGGCCAATATAAAAAAGCGCTCCGGCGTTTCGAGCAATTAATCCAAATTCGTCCCAAAAACGCGGATGCGCATTTTCAATTGGGTCGGGCTTACCTCTCGCAAAATAATTATTCCAAGGCCAATCAATATTTCAAGGAAGCCGTCCGGTTGGATGACAATCATAAAACCGCTCACTTTGAACTGGCCAAATCCTACGAACAGCTGAACGATCTGGAACAGGCCGCTCAGGAGTATGGCCGGGTGGTGCAAATGAATCCCAAACACTCACGGGCCTATTACCGGTTGGGAAACATCCATATTCGCCTGAAACAATACGATCAGGCGGTCAAAGCCTATGAGGCGGCACTGCGGATTCAACCCGCCAACCCCGATGCCAGGGAAAAGCTGGCTCTCGCTTACGTCCATACCGGGAATTATAAGAGGGCGATCCAGGGTTTTCAGAAGTTATTGAAACATAAATCCAAGTCGGCGAATCTCTGGTTTCAACTGGGGAAGGCCCATTATTTTATGGAAAATTACCGGGAAGCGATTCCCGCGCTCCATGAAGCGTTGCGCTTGAACCCCAAGGTCGCCTGGGCCTATTTCTATGTGGGGGAATCCAATCTCAAATTGCGGCGTTATAAACTGGCGGTCCCACCCTACCGCCAGGCGCTGGCCCTGAACCCGGAACTGGAGGAAGCCGAACTGGGCCTGGGAATCGCGTATACCCACCTCCACCAGCCGAAGCACGCCCTGTTTTACCTGAAGAAAGCCATCAAGCGGGACAGCAAGAATATCGAACTGTATACCCTGATGGCTGAAAACTATTTAAGACTGGGAAAGCACAAGGAAGCCATCGCACCGTACAAAAAAGCCTTGAAGGTGGCGCCCGCCAATCAAAAAATATGGCTTTCTCTGGGGACCATTTATCTGAAATTGAAGCGGTACGATGACGCGGTGGAGACCTATCACAAAGTCCTGCAACTGTCCCCCAACAACCCCGACATGTATTACGAGCTGGGAAAAGTCAACACCACCGTAGGAAGGAACGAAACCGCCCTCAATTCCTATATCAAGGCCATTCAGCTTCGGCCCAATTTCCTGAAAGCGCGGTACCGGCTCGGGCTGTTACTGGAATTGATGGGAAGGCACACCGAAGCGATACAACTATTTCAATCCGCGCTGAAAATTCCGCACCAAGGAGATCGTATCCACCTCAGTCTGGCGTGGGCGCTGGCGGATGAAAAGCGGTTTTACGAAGCGGCGGATATTTTAAACAAGGCGATCGCGATCGACCCCAAAAACCCGGAATCCCACTACGCCAGGGGGTGGGCTTATCAGGGATTGGGACGCATGCCGCTGGCGATTCAGTCCTACCAGGAAACCCTGCGCCTCGATCCGCAACATTCGGGGGCCCGGTTCAAATTGAACCAGGCTCGGGCGGGATTGAAGGGGCAATCCCCCGCTCCGGTAGCCATCACCCCCCCCACTGCCATTCCGGTACCGGTACTCGAGGATTAAATCCACCGCATTCCCGTTAAAACTTTCAGGTAGTCTTAGGAGAGGTAACCGGCTGATTTTTTTCAACCTCTCATTGTTTTGTAACGGGTTCCTGAAGGTCTCGCCAGCCCTTTCCCCAAACCGGGAAACACCTTATCGCGGAAGATTTCAAACTTTGAGAACCTCTTGAGAAATAGGCAATTAGGCTGATCGAGCGGCCAATTCCAGACGCCCGCCACGGCGGCTTACCCAGCCCTATATTTAAGTTGACAGTCGCCGGAACCCCCCTATATACTTCGGATTTCATTTTGGGTTTGATATAGTTGGACTGCGAATATCCTTGTAATATTGGGAGTCCCGGCAGACTCCCGATACCTGACAAACCTATTTGGGACTCTTTCCATGGAAACTCCAGAAAAGGCAACGACACCGGAAGAAGCCGCCACCGAAACCCCTCCGGAAGAAAAAGTAATCGACATGGACACGGTGTGTCGGATCATCGACAGTTTTCCCAGCAGGTCACGGCAGTTTCTGATCCCAATGATGTCGAAACTCCAGCTGGAGTTCCGCTATCTGCCCGAGGAAATCATCGACCTCCTGGTGCAGGAAATGAAAATTACCCGCGCGGAAATTTGCGGAGTGATTTCTTTTTATCATCAATTCCGGATGACCGAGCCGGGGAAGTACATATTCAGGTTATGTTATGGGACCGCCTGTTTCGTGAAAGGGGCGCCCATCATTGCCGAAAAAATGAAGGAAGAATACAACATAGGCCAGGGAGAAACCGATGCCACCAAACTGTTCACGCTGGAATTCGCCTCCTGCCTGGGCAACTGTGGCGCGGCTCCAATGGCCATTATCGGGGACGACTCACTCGGCAACATCGATCCCGATCAAACCTGCGAAATCATTTCCCACTACACGCTTTAATCACAGAATAAAACGAAGGAACCCAAAGTTGTTATGAGCACCGTTGTTAAAAAAGCGATCAATTTCACCCTGAATGGAAAGCCCGTCACCGCTCCCGAGGGAACGGTGATTCTGGACGCCGCCAAACGGGAAGGCGTCCTCATATCCAATCTGTGTTCCAGCCCGAAACTGAAACCCTTCGCGGCCTGCCGGACCTGCATGGTGGATATCGTGGTCGACGGAAAAAAGGAGCTGGTGTATTCCTGCACCCACCCCGTCGCGGAAGGCATGGAAGTTAAAACCAACACCGAGGAAACCGACCGCTACAATAAAGCCTGTCTGGAAATGCTGTTGGTGGAACATCCGCTGGACTGTGCCATATGCGACAAGTCCGGTGTTTGCCCGCTACAAGACAATACCGATGCCCTGAATCTTTACAACGGCCGTTTCGAAATCGCCCGGCGCAACGAACCGAGCATCAAGACCAATCCCATCATCGAGTTCTACCTCAACCGCTGCATCATGTGCGGCATGTGCGTAAGGATTTGTGATGAAACCCAGGGTGTACAGGCCCTCGATTATCACCAGCGCGGTTACAAAATCAAAATCGGCACTGCCAACGAAGAACCGCTGGACTGCGAATTTTGCGGACAATGCATCACCATATGCCCCACCGGCGCTTTGATGGACCTGACGTCCGAGGCGCGGGGCCTCGCCGCCATGTTCGATAACACCCATACCACCTGCAACTTCTGTTCATGGGGCTGTACCATCAAACTGGAAACCAAAAAGGGAAAATTGATCCGCATCGAAGGTGACGAAACATTCGATCTGGGAATCAACGAAGGCAACCTGTGCGCCAAAGGACGGTTTGGCCATGGCATGGTTCAAAACAAAAACCGCATCCAGACCCCGTTACTCAATTTCGGTGGAGAATTCAAGGAAATCAGCTGGGACGAGGCCATCAAGACCATCGCCGAGCGCATTACCACCACGGCGAATCGGAGCGGCCCCGAAAGTGTCGCCGCCATCGGCGGAGAAACCCTGACTAATGAAGAAAATTACCTGCTCCAAAAACTGTTCCGGGGCACCATAGGGTCCAATCAGGTCACCAACCTGAACCATCTGCGCGCCCCGTACGTCAATCAATTCCAGCAAAAGTGCATTGCCGGCGGGATCGTATCCAAACCCATTACGGAGTTGGCGGAGGCCGATGTGGTCCTGTTGTTCAACACGGATATTCCTTCCGAATATCCGGTGGCGGGCAATGCCATCCGTAAAGGAGCGATTTACGCAGGTACGGATATTTTGATCGCCAATCCAAGAAACGTAGAGTTCAGGCACGAATCGCGGGTGGAAGTGCGGATGACTTACAAACCGGAAACCGATGCCGCAGTGGCGAACCGCATCAGCCGGATTCTCATCGATAAAAAACTTATCGACACCGCCAAGGTCAAAGAAGCCCTGCCCAACTATGACGCTCTCGTCCAATCATTGTCCGCGTACACGGGTAAACATACCGAAGAGCTCACCGGGGTGAGCGATGCGGTTTTGACTCAGGCCGCGGAGCGGTTGGGACAAAACGCCGACCGCTTTATTCTGATTGGCAGCGACATCATCGCCGCCGGCCAGGGGGAAGCGATCCTCAATGCCCTGCTGAACCTTAGTTTGCTTCTCCACCATGGCGGCGAAGGCAGTGTCAACATTTACCCGCCGAGAGAGCATTGCAATTCACAGGGCGTCAACGATATGGGGATGATCCCGGAATATCTTCCGGGGTTCCGGGCTCTCACGGATACCAAAGCCATATCCATCTTGTCCAAAGCCTGGAAAACCGGCAAGCTGGACAAACTGCTCCAGAAAAACCTGGTGGCCGATCTTTGGGAAAACTGCTCACAGGGCGCCATCAAATTTCTGTGGATCACCGGAGAAAACCCGTGCCATTCCGAAAGCCAGGCTTCCGTGGTGAAGAACGCCCTCCATACCGTTCCTTTCCTGGTGGTGCAGGATATGTACATGACGGAAACGGTGAGCATGGCGGATATCGTGTTGCCCACCTGCTCCTATGCCGAAAAGGAAGGTACGTTTACCAATATGTCCCGCCATGTTCAGAGAGTGATCCCCGCGGTTCTTCCGGAAGGACAATCGCGGCCCGATTTTGAAATTTTCAGCGATCTGGCAGAAGCTCTGGGCAAACCGTTTACTCATACCTCCATTGCGGAGGTTCAAAAAGAAATTGAAAGAGCCGCTCCCAGTTACCAGGGGACCTTTCCCGGCAAACAATCGGCACAATGGATGCCACCCCAATCCGAGAGCCCGCCTGAATTCGCTATTACGGCCGAGGATGCCGTGGAGGCTCCCCCGAAAGGCTATCCGATGAAGCTGATCGCCAACAACCATATGTTCCATATCGGGAGTTACACGCATTACGCAAAGGCCCTGAATGATATCGGCCCCCATTGTGTGGCGGAAATCAGCACGGAGGATTCCCAGGCGATGGATATCAAAACCGGCGACCTGATCCGTATCAAATCGGAAATGAATTTTCTCGATATCCCGGTGGCGGTAACGGAACGCACGACTCCCGGGATAGTGTATGTGCCCAAAAACTGGGTGAATGCACCCCTCAACATATTGAGAAACGGGGAACGGGGGCTTATCCCGGTGCGCATTAACAAGCAGGGTTGATTCTCCAGCGGGAATTAAACCCAACGAAATTACCAACGGTCGATAAAGAGCGAAATCATGTCTGACTTAAAGGAAAATTTACATACCGAGCATATGGTCCTCAACATGGGCCCTTCCCATCCAGCGACCCATGGAACCGTCAAGTTTACGTTGACCCTGGACGGCGAAACGGTGGTGGATTGTTCCATCGAAGTGGGATACCTGCACCGCGGTTTCGAGAAAATGTGCGAAAGCGTCACCTGGACCAACGTGTTCCCCTACACCGATCGGCTCAATTACTGTTCGGCCATCATGAACAATATCGGGTACGCCCTGGCGGTAGAAAAACTGCTCGGCATCGAATGCTCGGACCGGTGCCAGTACATTCGCGTGGTCATGAACGAATTGTCACGTATCGCCGACCATTACACCAATATCGCCGCTGCCGCGCTGGAGTTGGGAGCCTTGACGGCGTTCATCTATTTTGTGGAAACGCGTGAAATCATCTGGGATTTTCTGGAAAAAGTATGCGGCGCCCGCCTCACTTCCACCTACGTCCGGATTGGCGGCCTGATGTGCGATCTGCCCCCTGGCTTCAATGAGGAACTGCAGGCCGCTTACCCAAAACTGGACAGCCTGTATGATGACGTCGACAAACTTCTGACCAAAAACCGGATATTCATCGACCGCATGCGCGACACGGGAGCGATCTCCAAAGAAAGCGCCCTCTCCTTCGGATTCACCGGCCCCTGCCTCCGGGCCTGCGGAATCGATTACGACGTGCGCAAGGCCGAGCCTTATCTGGTATACGATCGTTTGGATTTCGACATTCCCCTGGGCACGGTCGGCGACAACTTCGACCGGTATCTGGTGCGCATGGAAGAAATCAAACAAAGCTTCAGAATCATCAAGCAGGCCATGAAGGATATGCCGGAAGGCCCGATCAACGTCGATAACCCTTACTTGCGGCAACCATCGAAGCAGGATGTCTATTCCAAAATGGAAGAGATGATCGCCCATTTCAAGATGACCATCGAAGGCCTGAAACCACCGGTCGGCGAAGTGTACCTGGCCACCGAGGCGGCCAACGGAGAACTGGGATTTTATCTGGTCAGCGACGGCAGCGGCCGGCCCTACAAATGCCGGGTGCGCCCGCCCTGCTTCACTATGACAGCCGGGATGGAAGAGATCATCCGGGGCGCCATGCTGGCGGACATCATTCCGACCTTCGACATGCTCAACATGATCGGCGGGGAGTGCGACCGATAGCGTTCTCCAGGCATTGCGCCTTACCACCTCTGGGTTCCAAATAACGGGAAACCCCTTCCCTGTTTATATTCTTAATAACCCCTGACGTTTTCAGCTCATGCCGCGATTGATCAAACCTCTGTTTTTGATTCTGGGCCTGCTGTTGTTCGCCTGGGCGGTGCGCTCGGTGAATTTGACGGAAGTCGGCGATCTCCTGTGGCAAACAGGCGCGGGGTTCCTGCTGGTGGCGCTGTCTTACGGATTGGTGGCCGGGTTCGATGCGGTTTCCTGGCAATACGCATTCCAGCCGGAAGAGGCGGATAAGATTCATCCCATAGCCCTATGGCGTATCCGGACGATCGGCGAAGCGTTCAACGTCATCACCCCGTTCGGCACCATGGGCGGCGAGCCGGTGAAAGCCCACCTCCTGAAGGAACACTATGGCCTGACCTACAAACAGGGTGCCGCCTCGCAGGTGGTGGCGCGGACTACATTAATGGTGTCGCTGATCCTGTTCATGATTCCCGGCATCGTTTTCCTGTTCATGGATAAAGGCATCTCCGAGACTTTCAAAGTCTCCAGCCTGACGGGGCTCATCACCTTTTCCGTCCTCATATTTTTATTCCTGCTGTTTCAGGTCACCGGCACCCTGAGCCGGATCGTTCACGGATTAAACCGCCTGTTTCCTTCGAAGACTCCGCGCCCCTCGTTGGAGCACCTGGCCGCGCTGTGCGGTATGATGTCCGGCTACTACCGCCAGCACCGCGGATTGTTCCTGAAGTCGGTCGCTTTCGGTTTTCTCGGATGGGCCGCCGGCGTGGTGGAGCTTTATCTCACTCTGTATTTTCTGGGAGTCCCGGTGGGCTTCAGAGAACTGTGGATCATCGAAGCCCTGCTGCAACTGGTCCGGGTGGGAAGCTTTTTCATCCCCCTCAGTCTGGGGGCTCAGGAGGGCGGACTGATCGTGATTTTCACTGCCCTGGGAATGGCCGGACCGCTGGGTCTGGCGGTGTCCTTTGTGCGGCGCCTCCGGGAGCTCAGCTGGATCGGCCTGGGAATGCTGTTGGGTTGGGGAATGGCTTTCAAGCCCTCAAAAGTACAACTGGAGCCGGAGGATTCATAAACTTTTTTTTGGGGGGCTATATTACAAAACGTCCCGGCGCACGCCGCGGCCCCGCCCGCTCCCCCAGGGGTTGCGTTTGACGGATTCGGTAAAAACGTCGCCCTGCTGAACCAGCCCATCGTGCGGAGTGCGAATGGTTCCGATGCGTTTGTCCTTCAACTCCTTGATGGCGTCTTCGATCATTTTTTCTTCTTCGCTCTTGGGTTTATCTCCCTTGGCTTTGGGTTTGCCCTGAGGCGCCCTGGCCTGAGCGGTCTGCGGCGGCGAGGAGGTTTTTGAAGGACTGGCAGTGGTGGCCGGTAACTGACTCGAAGGTGCGGCCTTCGGCTGGGAGCCTCCCAACTGGGCGGTGACCTCCGCTTCGGTAGACGCCGGGGCGTCTCCCGGATTGAGCTCTGCATCAGGCGCGGCGTCTCCACCTTCCACCGGTGTGGCCGGGTCTCCCGATTCCTCTGAGGCATCCTTTTCCTCTGAGGCATCCTTCATGGAGGTTTTGAAATTTTTGATACTGCGGCCGAAGGCACTGCCGATTTCCGGGAGTTTTCCCGCCCCGAATATAATCATGATAATGACCAGTATGACCATTAACTCTGGAAAGCCTATCCCCATCATAACGTCTGTCTCCGTGTAATTATAAAACCCTGTGACTCAGGAAAGTGCGCATATTATAACACAAGCGGGAGAACCCTGCCGGGGGCCTCACTAAAGATATAATATCAATAAAATTAAATAGTTAGATTAAGTTCGCGCAGGCAATACCTGAACGAACGAAAAAACGGGAAGGGGCCCAATCTCCCCTTCCCGATTCTCCAAAGACCTGAGAAAGCTGTTAACCCCCGATGTGACCGTTTAAAATCGGGGAACCCAGAATGGCCTTGCTCCCATGAGCGTTCTTTTTAGCCGCTTTGAAATGCATGGTGGCTTCGCCATGGCGACCCAGTTTATCGAGACAAATGGCCTCATTGAAATGAGTTTCGCCAATGGAAGAATCGGCTTTGGAGGCCGCCTGGAAATGTTTCAAAGCCACATCCATATGGCCCTGCCCCCAATGGTCGATTCCTTCCTTATTGTGCTTCACCGCATCGGCGTTCGAACCTGCCGGCAACGACATGGGACCCTCGCCAGCGAAGGACGAAACCGGAAGACCGAGTAAACATAAAGCCGCCAAAACCAGCATCACTTTTTTCATTGGTATTTCTCCCAAATTGGTTAAAGGAGTAATTCGATAGCTGAATTTAGCACTTTCCGGGATCAAAAAAAACAATATTCTTGAGCCTGTGAAGGCCTATGCAGAACTTTTATCAAGCCCCCGGCCCGATTCCCCGGTAGGGTTTCATTCTATCCACCGAAAATCCAATGAAAAGCTCCCGCACGCCTTCATCAATGAAATAGAATCAATGAAATTACAGGGTTAAGAGACTTGAATGGGAGCCTGAAATTCAATAGAC
>CBDVDB010000013.1:0-19534 GCA_965372625.1 uncultured Nitrospinaceae bacterium | reverse complement strand
ATGGAGAATCTATTGTACCCGAATTCCAAAGCTTGCGAACAAAATCCTCGCGGCCCGCGGGGCCGCAGGGCATGGCCGCCCGACCCATGAAGAAATTTTTGATTTTTTTTTGGAGGCCCCCGTGGCAGGGGTGGCTCCCGGTTCAACCACCGGGCTGGAGAGAGAAGGATTTCTTATCTTATCCGGATTTTGAGGAATCAATATGGCTTCGGACAGTTTTAAATATATCGTTCATATCGGAGGGTTTGGTGATTATATCGCTCGCCCCCAGCATGAGAGCTTCCTTGGCGGCTTTGGAGGAGGGGTACCCGGTAATAATAATTACGGGAGTTTCCGGAGAAATTCTTTTAATTTCCCTGAGCACTCCAAAGCCGTCCAGTTCATCCATCATCAGGTCGCTGATCACCAGGTCAAATTCTCTTTCCTTGAAATGGCGAAGGCCTTCAACGCCGTTTTTAGCCTCGATCACATCGAACCCGGCCTCTCTCAGGTCGTCCCCCATGGTTTCAAGGACAATTTCCTCATCGTCTACCAGTAATATCGTTTCCTGTTTCATTACGTCCTCTGTTGGGCGGGAATTTTTACAGTAAAAGTAGAACCCTTGTCCACCTGGCTGTTGGCGGTGATCTGACCGTTATGATGCGTTACAATCTTCTGGCAAATCGCCAGCCCCATGCCGGTTCCACTATATTCACTATGGCCATGAAGACGTTCAAAGGGACGAAAAATCCTATCAAGATGTTTTTCTTCAAACCCTTTACCATTATCCTCCACTGCAATTTCTTCAAAGCCGTCGTTCGAACTCAGATATCTGACTTTAATAACCGGGGGCACATCCTCCCTATGGTATTTCAGGCCGTTGGAAATCAAATTCTGGAACAACTGGCGCATTTGGAACCTTTCCCCTTCGATACTGGGAAGGGTATCCACCTCTACCCGCCCCTGTGTCCTTTCAATTTGAACTTCCAGATCCGACAACACTTCCGTTATCACCTCGTTTAAATCCACCGGCTGAAAAGGGGTTTTATGGGTTGTGATTCTGGAAAACCGGAGAAGGTCATCGATCAGACTTTTCATGCGAATCGCGGATTTTTGCATTCTCTCAATATAGTCTTTACCCGTATCGTTCAGAACGGAATCAAATTTCCCGGCCAGCCGGTCTCCGAAAACGATGATCTTTCTTAACGGCTCCTGCAGATCGTGAGAGGCGATATAGGCGAAATCCGTCAACTCTTCAGTGGTTCTTTCCAACTCGGCGGTTCGAACCTTAACCTGCTCCTCCAGTATCTGGTTATGCATTTGAACTCTTTGATGCAACAGCCGCATTTCAAGAAGATTTTTGATGCGCAGGCTGGCTTCCGTCAGATCAAACGGTTTACACAAAAAATCCTTGGCCCCGGACCGCAAGGCCCGCCACCGCGTTTTTTCATCTTTCAAGGCGGTTAACACCAGAATGGGGACCAGGGATTCCGGGTCCACTTCCTTTAATTGCTTCATAACCTCGAAACCGTCCATCTGCGGCATATTCAAATCCAGCAATATCAGATCCGGCTGAACCTCGGAGAACATGGTTATGGCCTGGGTCGGGTTCGAAGTACTGTGAAGACAATCATATCCCTCCTGAAGCATCATTTGCTCCAGAAGCAGGATGTTGCTGGGCTCGTCGTCCACAATCAGTATTTTGGCCTTCAAATAAACTTTTGGATCAATCATGAGTTCACATCATCATGGCGAAGAATTCAGGGATGCCCCGCTTTTCTGTCCCAGCAATTTGTCCACCACTTCAATAAAAGTGACAATATTAATAGGCTTGGTAATATAGGCGTCAAAACCCGCCTTCAGTCCGTAATCAACATCCTCACTCATAGCGTTAGCGCTGACTGCGACCACGGGAGTAGACCGTATTTCCTTATAAGCCTGTATAGCTCTCAGGGCCGTAAAACCGTCCATCCCCGGGAGGTTGATATCCATTAAAATCAAATCCGGGTGATACGCCAGGGCGAGTTCTATTCCCGTCTTGCCATCCCTCGAGGAAATCAAATGGATATTCGGCCGGGATTTCAAAACCTGCCTGACCAAAATCAGATTATCCGGATTATCTTCGATATATAAAATAGTATATTTATTTTCCGGGTTCAGAGTTTCCGGCGGCCATTCAATATCAGAATCACCAGGGTCGTTATCTCCTTCCCGCAGCGCCCCTTCCGGGAGCTCCAGAGTAAAACAACTGCCCTTGCCGGGAGTACTTTCTACAAAAATTTCCCCACGCATTTGTTCGATCAGACGCCGGGTGATGGTCAGCCCGATTCCGGTGCCTTCTATCTCAGAGTCTGACGTATCCAGCCTTGAGAAGGGTTCAAATAATTCCTTGATCTTATCCTGGGCAAACCCGATACCTGAATCTTCGATACTGATGCGGATTTTCCCATTTGAAGTTTTTCTGTAAAAAATGGAAATCATTCCATTTTCGATGTTGTATTTAACCGCATTGGATAATAAATTCAGAAGAACCTGCTTCAAACGGGTTCGGTCCGCAAAAACAACAAGGCTGGGAATGGAAATCATATTCACCACTTTAATTTTTCTTTCATTGGACATGGGTAAAATCAAAGCCAGCACTTCTTTCAAAAGAGGCACCACGTCCACATTTTCCAGGGAAATCGTCATTTTTCCCGATTCAATGCGCGCCAGATCGAGAATTTCATTGATCAGTTCCAACAAATGATCGCCGGCTTTCCGGACCTGGCCGACCCAGGGTCTCTGCCGATCGGTCAGGGAATCCTGGACATCCATTTCCAGAATTTGCGCGAAACCCAGGATGGAATTCAGGGGGGTCCTTAATTCGTGACTCATTCGGGACAGAAAATCCGATTTGGCCTGGTTGGCGCGCTCCGCCTCTTCTTTAGCTTGTACCAGCGCCTCTTCCACCCGTTTCCTTTTTAATATATCGCGAAAAGTTATGACCGCCCCGACAATTTTTTCATCCTCATAAATGGGAGCGCATATATATTCCGCCAGCAGAGCGGAACCGTCCTTTTTCCAGAACACCTCTTCATCTTTGGATTGAGTCTGACCTTCAATGAACACCTGATAAAGGGGATAGTCCTGATCGGAGGCGGATTTGTTTTCAGGAATAACAGTCAGAACTTCATGCAAGGATTTCCCCGCCAGATCCTCTTCCTCAAACCGGGTCATTTTTAACGCTGAAGAATTATAAAAAATAATTTCTCCCTCCAGGTTGACCCCCAATACCCCGTCTCCAACGGATTTAAGAATCAGCTCGTTTTGCCGGGTTAACCGTTCCAGAGCCCATTGCGCCTGTTTCTTTTCAGAAATATCGCGGATGATGCCCGTGTACGTTCTGTGGTTACCGATGTAATATTCATTAATGGCCAACTCGATGGGAAAGACCGACCCATCCTTGCGCAGGCCCCAGACCTCCCGTTTCAACCCGATCACCTTGGCCTCACCGGTTTCATGATACCGTTCCAAATAACCGTCATGTTCGCCTTTATAGGGTTCGGGCATCAACAGGTCGATTTTTTTACCGATGATCTCATCGGTGGAATATCCAAAAATTCTCTCCGCCGTGGCGTTGAACTGTTGGATTATTCCCTTTTCATCGATAGTGACGATGCCGTCCACCACATTTTCGACAATGGCCCTGACCTGAGCTTCGTTATCCCTTAAGGCCGATTCCATGACTTTCCGCTCGGCGATCTCCCCCACAAGAGTTTCATTCAGCGATTTCAATTCCGTCGTCCGTTGCTGTACCCGGCCCTCCAGTTCGTTTTGGGCCTGCAATTGCGCCTGCTCCGCCTTTTTCCGCTCCGTATTATCCTGCACGGTAGCCAGAAACAGAGAACTTTCGTCAACGGAGGTCAACTGCAGGCGTACTTCCACGGGATAAACGGATCCGTCTTTTCGCTTTTGGGTGGTTTCAAACACGATGCGGGGGGCCGACCCGCGCCGGAGGGGTTTGATCAGTTTTTCAAACCGCTCGGGGCCAATTTCCGGGGTAAAGTCAAACGGAGTCATGTGAAGCAGTTCCTCCCGGGTGTAACCCAGGTTTTCACAAGCGCCCCGGTTGACTTGGACTAAATTAAAATTGTCCGCGTCAAAAATATAAATTTCATTGAACGAATCATCCAGAATACGGGCCATCCGGTTGGACACCGCCTCCACCCGATTTTTCTCCGTAACATCCCGGACCAGCCCGATAAATATCCGTTCATCCTGCAGAAAGATTTCACTGACGGAGAGTTCCAGATCAAAAACAGAGCCATCCTTGCGCCGCCCCGGGAGTTCCCGCGGGTTTCCCAGGATTCTCTTTTCCCCGGTCAATAAATATTTTTTCAAATTATCGTCATGCTCGATAGAATACGGCTCGGGCATCAGGAGACTCACGTTTTTGCCCACTATCTCGTCGGCCTGGTACCCGAAGATTTTTTCAGCGGCGAGGTTGAACGTCTGGATAATGCCGTTGGGATGAATGGTGATAATGCCGTCGAGAGTATTGGATAAAATCAGGTCGGCTTTTTTTTCACTGTCCTTCAATAAATCGGAAACTTTCTGCCGCTCCTTTTCCGCCTTGAGTTCCCGCGACGATACATACCCGAATGTCCCAAAGGCAACGAGTAGCAGGGCAAAAAAGGAAACGAACACCCGCTTCATGATAATAAAGGGCGCAAAACCTTCTTCCCGGTCGATCTCCGTAACCAATCCAAAGCCGTATTCATCGATCCAGGTCCAGGCCCCGATCACCTTCACGCCCCGGTAATTCGGATACCCCGAGATATTCACCCCGCTTTGCCCCCCGTTAAGAGCCTTTTGAACCGCATGGGTCATGCGGGGGTTGCTCTCGTTGAAGTACTTGCCTCGTTCAACCAGACGGATATTCAGCATGGACATCTGATCCGGATCGTCCGAAAGAATCCCCATTTTCCTGAGTTGGGCGTCAAACCGGCTGTTGCTGATCATCACTCCATTCTTGTCAAAAGCATAGGTTTCCCCCGTTTTGCCCATTCTCCCCACTTCGGTGATTCGTGAAAATTCAATTTCCGGCCGCAACCGGAAAGCCAGTACGGCGACAACCTCGCCGGCAGTATCCCGGACGGGAGCGGCAATGAACATGGTCGGCCATTTTTCTTTCCATTGCCCGTGAATGTTGGGCAGGGGCGTTTCTGAAAAGAAGGGCAGCGATACCACCGTCTCCCCCTCCAGCGAACGTCTCACGAAATCCGAATACCCCACCAGTTTCCGTTGGCCCACGGGCTTGTCCAATAAAGCCCCGATCGCCAATCCGGTGGTGTCGAACACGACAAACCCGACATAATTGTGCCGGTTGCATACCGGTCCCAGAATTTTGCGGAGTTCCGCCAGCTCCCGGGTCTTGAGAAGCATATCGGAGAGATCTCCGCCTGGGGAAGCCAGCCGGGACAGGGAAAGGATATTGGTTCTTATATTTTGGTTATTCGCCCAGTTTTGGACTTGGGATTTTTTTTCCTGGGTCCAGAGTTCAAGACTATCCCGGTTGGATTGGAGCAGGGTTTGGAGTTGAGAGGAGAGGTTCTTTTCGAGCTGACTTTTAACGGTATTCAACCCGACTAAAACGATGGCGGCCAGCCCCAACAGCGTCAGGGAAATAAGCTTGCGCCGGCGCAGGAAAAAACCCAGGAAACCCTCATTGGCTTTATTGGTCTGTTTACCCTGTGGTGTCATGAGAGATTCCCGAATCCGGTTCAGGCTAATCGGCGTCTGTCTTTAGACTGTTTCAGGAGATCATACTATTATGCCGCAACAGTATCAATTTGCACCACTTTTTTGGTATCCAAAATCAATAACAGGCCATCCTGTAGTTTGTAAACCCCGGTAACCAGGTCCCGCATGGCTCCTTGAATGGTTTCCGGCGCTTCTTCATATAAATTTTCTGAGACTTCCATCACATCGCCGATCTTGTCAACCAGGAGGCTCACCACATCATCCTTGGTCCGGACCACGACATTCATGGGAGGCTGACCCTCCGGGCGGGACTCCATGCCCAATCGGAGGCGAAGATTGATCGCCGTAATAATTTGCCCGCGAAGATTGATCAGCCCGGTAACATCCTCGACCGCCAGAGGCACCTCGGTCATTTCCTGATAGCGAAACACCTCCTGGACCTCCAGAACATCAATCCCGAAGCAATATTTATCGAGGTAAAAGGTACACAATTGTTTTGCAATCGCCATTATTTACTCTCCTAGTCATTGGATGCTGTAGCCAGCTGGTTTTCGTAAAATTCCGGATCGGCCTGACGAATCACCCCTTCGACGTCCAGCATGTCGGTCACTTTTTCCTGAACCACGGTAGAACCGAGTATCCCGTGACCGACGGATCCCTTTTTAACGGTTACAGACTCTTCCACAATGTCGATGATTTTGTCCACCACCACACCCACGCTTCGTCCCTGATCGGAATAAACAATGACCTGCATGGTGTCGTCATTTTCCTTGATGGAGTTCATGCCAAAAACCTCGGCCAGGAAAATCAGCGGCATGATGTCGCCTCGGTATTGAACCACTTGTCTATCACCCGAGGTCTCGATAATTTCTTTTTGGAATTCCTCAAGCCGGGCAACCATGGACAGAGGCACCGCCATCCGGGTTTCGTTGCCCGGAGAGAAGATAAGCAGCGTTTGCCGATCGACTCCTTTGGCCTCTTCTCGATCCAGAGCCTCCTGGCGAACATGGTCGCGGCCGCCTTCGGCCACCACATGGGCCTTTTGCGCCAGTCCCATGGCATCCAGAATCAAAGCCACCATTCCGTCTCCCATGATCGTCGCGCCGGCATACGCGTTAATCCCTTTCAATTGCTTGCCGAGGGGTTTGACCACGATTTCCTCGGTATCGCTGATGCCGTCAACCACCAAGCCAAACTGACGGCTATCCGCCTGCAGAACCACGATATTCACGGCATCATCTTTTTTAGTGTCACTCTCAACGCCCAATTCCTCGTGAAGGTAAACAATCGGGAGAAGATTGCCGCGGAGCCGGTAAACAGGAGACCCCTGAATATATTCAATGGCGGATTCGCTTTCTCCTTCATCCAACCGAACCAACTCCACCAGACTGACCTGGGGAATGGCATACCTTAAAGGCCCGCAAGTCACAAGCAAGGCGGGGATAATGGCCAGGGTGAGGGGGATTTTAACTTTCAGCGTTGTTCCCTCTCCCACTCGGGAGTGGATTTCGACACTTCCCCCGATTTTCTCGATATTGGTCTTGACCACATCCATACCCACGCCGCGGCCGGAAAGATTGGATACTTTCTCCGCTGTGGAAAAACCGGGGGTGAAGATCAGATTAATCAGTTCGCGATCAGTCATCCGCGCTGCTTCCTGATGGGTGATCACATTCTTGCTTATGGCTTTGGCTTTGATTTTTTCAGGATCAATGCCGGCGCCGTCATCTACCATTTCAATATTGACCTGGCCGCCTTCATGGTAGGCGCGAAGAAACAGACGGCCCTCCGGATTTTTCCCGGCGGCGACTCTATCCTCCGGCATTTCGATTCCATGGTCCACGGAATTCCGGACAATGTGAGTCAAGGGATCCTTAATCGCCTCGATCAGGGTTTTATCCAGTTCCGTATCCTTTCCCTCCATGTCCAACCGGACTTTTTTACCACAGGATTTGGCAAGGTCACGGACCACACGGGGAAACTTGTTCCAGATATTGCCAATCGGCTGCATTCGGGTTTTCATGACCCCTTCCTGAAGTTCGGAAGTCAATTGATTCAAATGCTGGGCGGTGGAAAGAAAAGATGCCTCGCGCTCGGATGTCGCAAATTGAATGATTTGATTACGGGCCAACACCAACTCACCCACCAGATTCATCAGCCGGTCGAGAAGTTCTACATCGACGCGGATGCTTTCAGAACGGCGGTCCCCTCCGATCCGACGGTCCTCAAAATTGACCAGATAAGATTCCTCCGCCGCTTTATCGCCGGATCTCCGGTCCGGCTCACTGCGTTCCAATTCTTGCATGGCCGAATCGGTGGCTGTGCCCTCGCCTCTTCCCAGAACTTCCTCCCGGGTCGACAAGAAGATGATGGAGGCCTCCTCGATTAAATTTTCGGGAACATTCAATTCCTGCAGGGCTCCATCAAAATGTTCCATCATCGCCCTGAAGTGCCCCTCGTTCAGGCCTTTGTCCAATAAAGGCTGGTGAGCTTCTCTCAGGGTCTTGCCGGTATATTGAGACTCTCCGCCGAAAGCGAAAGTCCAAAAAGATTTTTCCTTATTGCGAAGGCGTTCTGTATCCACATCGACAAAAAATTGTTTGACTCGATCATCCTCCAAAACCTTGTCGAAGAAAATATCAACCGCGGCATCGACCGCTTTTTGTCCACCTATACGCTCGTACAGGGAACCGGCAATATCTTCTGCAGACGCCTCCATCGGCCCATCCAGTCCCAGGGAGACCCCCAGGGCTTCCGATTCACCGGGCTCCGGATTACCGCCGGATTGCAGGTAAGTCATCAATTCCACCAGATCGGAATAATCGATATCCCCTTCCGAACGGTTTTCTTCAATATTGGATAAAATTTCGCGAACCGCATCCACCATCGTCAACAAGGAATTGGCGATATCCTGAGTCATGGCCAGTTCCGCGTCCCGCAGTTTACTGAGAAGGTTTTCCCCTACATGCGCGATGGATTCCAGTTTGGTAAATCCCAGGAAACCGCAGGTGCCTTTAATGGTATGGATGGTGCGGAAAATACTTGCCAGCAAACTCTTCTCTTCAGGATTTGCCTCCAAGTCAACCAGATCTTGATCCAACTGATCCAGATTTTCATAACTCTCTGTCAGAAACTCGCTGATGATTGGACTCATATCATCCATGGAATTAACCTCCTGGTTTTAGAAACCAAATGTAAAATTAGTAGATTATTTTTTTATATTTAATATCTCTGTAATTTTAAAATTCTGAGACTGATATCTACTCAAAAATAGGGGTAGAACCGGATTCCCAACCAATGGACTGAACCCCGACCAATGGACTGAACCCCGGTCGTGTGACCCGAAGCCCTTCTTAAAAATGAGAAAATAGTAAAAAATCTTTATCCCAGTGTAATTTACAGCCTATATAAATGTAAAGTTATATTGTATAAAAATTTTGATTGGGACAGCAAATTCCGTTCAAAATCCATAAGTTAAGTTAACCCTTTGTTAACCAAAGGCTTGCGAAATGGGGAAATATTGCAGGCAATTCGTTTTTTGGAAGACTATTTTGAACAGGGCCCCAAAAATGGTCCGGAAACCGAATAATTCATCTTATCGGGTTCTGGTAGGGATACTTCATTCAGGGGAGAAGCCGCTTTTCAATCATTAGTCGAATTCGTATCTTCGGTTTCAAACCCCAGGCCCTGGAAGCGATGGACCAGGGCTTGTAATTGCTCGGCCACATTTGAAAACTCATTGGCGGCTTTCTCTGCTTTCTCGGCACCGCGGCTGGTATTTTGAGCAGGCTGGCCGGCATCGGCCATTGGATCGGTGTCTTCACTCCCGTCTATCGAAACATCGTGTACACTCTGGGCGATTTTCTCAGGGGTCATCACCTGCTCCTGGGAGTGGGTGATGGAGTGGGCAATATCATTGATCTGGTCGCTCATACGGGTAATTTCCCCGATGGCGGCGTCCACCCATTCCCAGGTTTTGGATTGAATGTCCTGGATGCGCTGGTTGATATCCTCGGTGGCCCGCACTGTTTGAGTGGCCAGTTCCTGGACATCCTCCATTGCAAAAGTGGCCCCTTTACCCGATCCCCCGCCCCGTGCCGCATCAATCGAGACATTCATAGCCAGCAATCGAGTTTGCGTGGCTATGGAAGTGACCACTTTAATGACCTCCTTAGCACGCGCGGAAGTCTCTTCGGTATTGCCGGCCATTTTCTCACTGATTGATAAAAGTTGATGGGAAGCGGAAGTCAGGGCATCGGCGTTTCCGGCCACCTGCCCCAGAACGTGCTGCATGTTTTTCATGGCAACTTTTTCGCGCTGTTCGGCTTTCTGACGTCCGGTGATCACTTCCCAGGTCACCATCGGCCCCACGTAGTTTTGCTCCCTGTCATACACGGGATTGATCACCAGTTCCATGATATCCGGACCCACTTGAAATTGAGATCGGTGCGGAAGGTTTTTGGGATCATTTAGAAAATGGTTCTGATCCACTCGATTCTTAGAAACGATACCCATTGACGTTTCCCCGGCGCTTCCTCCGGGTTCCTGATTGCTGGCGGCAAGATGACTGGAAGCGGAAGCCAGAGTATTGGCATTGGCCGTCACCTCCTCCAGAATTTCACGCATATTCTCTCTTACAGCCTTTTCACGTTCTTCGGCTTTCAGGCGTTCGGTAACCACTTCCCAGGTCACTATCAGCCCCTTATGCCTCTTATCTTTATTAAAAACAGGATTGATCCGCAGGTCCAAAGTCTCCGGCCCCAGCTGGAGCCTCATTGTGTGAGGAAGATTTTTGGGATCCGATAGAAAGTCATGCTGGTTTTCAAGGTCCTCATGCAAAATATCCAGGGGCTGACCGGACATTTTCTCAGCAGGTACGGGCAAAAAAGTTTCGATCGTTTTCAATGTTTGACAAGAAGCCGGATTGAGATACTGAATTTTTAAATCCAGGCCGCAGAACATGACATTCGCCGGGACGCTTTCTATCATAGTGAACACCCGCGCCACTTCATTCTCCAATTCATGCTTTTCACTCTCCAGCCTGCTCCGCTCTCCCTCTAAAACCTGCTTTTCACTTTTCAATCTATTGTTTTCACTCTCCAGCTTGCTTTTTTCATCCTCAAAATCACGCTTTTCATTCTGCAACTTCAGAATTTCTTTCTCCAGCTCGAGCATTTCTTCATTTGGATTGGCAGGAGAAGTGGCGTCTTCTTTGGTTTCCCCTGCAAATTCGACCGGATGAATAACTTTGCCTAATACCACGAAGCGCATCGATTCCGCGATTTTCTCCGCTTCCAGCATCAATTCATCCGGAATCTTCAAGTCCGCCAGAGTTTTGTGGAGATTATCCAGCATCGCATCGAACTGTGGACCTTCCAATCCCTTCTCAACCAACCGGGCAAAGGCTCCGGTCAATTCCCTTTCGTCCTGCTGGGATAACCCTCCGAAAACCATGGTTAAAAAGGCCCTCTGCTGGTCCCGTAGCTGGTTCACCTCCTCAGTCTGAAACATATTGCGGATACGCGGATCGGCTAGAATTTTTAAACATAAATTCTCCACGGCGGCATCAACGGTTTTCTTACCGCCGATCTCCTCGAACAACCGTGCATCTCGGGGGGAGCCTTTCGGTTTAGGGTGATGGACATTCTCATCAATAACCTCAACCAGGACCTCTTCAAAGGCCACCATAACCTCTTCAATGGGAGAGGAGTTGTCTTTGCCCAGTATCAATGCACGCTTCGATTCAACGATCTTCAGCGCTTCCTGAATCAGATTGTCCGGTATCTTCACTTCCTTGAACGCATTTTTGAGGTTTTCTTTAATTGCGTCGAAATGGAGATCCGACAGACCATTCGTCAGCATTGGGGCATGAATGCCGCCTAATGCATATTCGTTATATTTTGACGGGCCGCCGAACACCATGGTCAGAAAGGCCTTCTGTTTGGCCCGCAGCCGGTTCATATTTGTATTATGGAAAAAAGAAACGAGGCGGCTATCCGCCAGAACCTTCTTTAAAAATAAATCCACCGCCGCTCCCAGGACTTCATGCCCGCCGATTTTATCGAACAGTGACTCCTCCGCCAAAGCTGCGTTCGGTTGCGGTTGATTCTTTTTCTCATCAATAATCTCTATGGCATAATCTTCCACTACCGGAGTTTTTTTCTCTACTGGGGGTTTTCCCGTCTCCCGGTCCTTCCCCCCCTTTGGAGCCTGAACGAGTGGGGCTACCTTTGCCTTATGATTGTTACTCAGTACGGCTCCCCGTGTCGCCGCCACAACCGTTACCACCTCATTTATCAAAATGTTCGGCAACTGCAACTCAACCAACGTCTTGCAGAAATTATCCATCATGGCATCGAAATGACGATCCGACAAACCTTTCGCCAACAGGGGAGCGTGAGCCTCGCCCAGCATTTTGGCGTCATATTTTGTGGTTCCGCCGAATGCGCTTTTCAGGAACCCTATCAGTTTGCCTTGATTCAAGGAGCCGCCGAATGCCACAGTCAAAAATTCTTTCAGCCTGGTCCGCAGGCGGTTTATATCCACGTCCTGGAAAAAATGAAGAATACGCGAATCAGCCAGAATTTTTAACAGAACTATCTCAACTATGGCATCAACGGTATTCTTTCCGCCGATCCGGTCAAACAATGAAACCCCTTGAGGTGGGGAAGTATGCGAACGCTTCTTCTCTCGCCCCTCAGGAGGGGCTCCCGCTTCCGCATTTTCTGTCTTGGTTTTCTTGAACATAATGAAGTTTATCCCTTAAATGCATTTTCCATTTCTGAAAGGGGATCTCCCGTCAGGCGGAAAAGACCCAAGCTCCAATTCGATCGATCGCTTCAATAATTAAAATAGGATTTGCGCCGGACCCGCCAACGGATGGGAGTACATCCGCTCTCGGATCTGCAATCCTGTTTTACTGGCTAATATCAAGGGAAATTCTAACTCTAGTCTAAATTACAGCGTATAGAAATGTAAAGTTATAATATAAAAAAATACCGACTGATGAAAAGATATTCCATTTTAAATCAAGTATTTAACTAAAAAGTGTGGGTTCCTCCCTATAATTTCTGAATACCGAAGTTGCAGGTGGCCCCTCCTAAACCGCAACGGGCCACAGGGTCTCTTAATGAAGCCCGCAGGGAACTGAATCCACCGGGGCAGATATGTCGCCGGGGGAACTCGGGAGGATAGGAACTTTAAACTCAGGAGTTTTCCAGAACTTTCTGGTAATGCTTTCGGTTCAGGTTGTATTTTTGAATTTTGTAGTAGAGCGTCTGGCGGGGTATGCCTAAGGCAAGGTAGGTGTTTTTAATATCGCCATTTTGACGAATCAACTCCTGTTCGATTATCGTTTTCTCAAAAATGGTTAATTGATCATTCAGGGTCCTCTCGCCATTGCCGGTGATTCTGTTTTCGGGGAAAGACGAAAAACATTCGTTTTGCCCCGGAATATCCATTACCAGTCGGAGCACGTACTTTTCGGCTTCATTTTTCAGTTCACGCACATTGCCCTCCCAAGGCCGTGTCATAAGGTTCTGCATAAAATCTCCGGTGGGGAACGTGAGTACGGAAACCTTATACCGGCGACCGATCTCGGTAACAAAATGATTGAACAACAGCGGAATATCCTCCATCCGGTCGCGAAGAGGAGGGAGATACACTTGCAACACGTTCAAACGATAATACAAATCCTTGCGAAATTTATTTTCTGAGGAAGCCTGTTTTAAATCCGTTTTGGTCGCGGCCACCACACGCACATCGACCGGGATCGGATCGTTGGAACCGACGCGGTAGATCACCCGGTCCTGAAGAACCTGGAGCAACTTCACCTGAAGGTGAAACGGCATGCTCTCAATTTCATCCAGAAAAACGGTTCCGCCGTGAGCGTGTTCAAATTTTCCGATGCGGCGGTGGTCCGCCCCGGTGAAAGAACCCGCCTCATGTCCGAAAAGTTCGCTTTCGATGATATTTTCCGGAATGGCGCCACAATTGATGGAGACAAAGTTTTTATTTTTTCTAGGGCTGCATTCATGCAGGGAGCGGGCTACCAGATCTTTGCCGGAACCTGTTTCCCCGAAAATCAGAACATCCGGATCGGACCCGGCTATGCTGTTGATCGTTTCCCGCAGTTGGGAAACAGCGGGGGATTTACCAATAATCCTGAATTTGGATTCCTGCTGGTTGTTGATCTCTTTTCTTAAAACCCGGATCTCCTGGACCAATTGCCGCTTTTCCATGGCCCGGTGAACCACTTCCATCAGGACTTCGCCGGAAAACGGTTTTTCCATAAAATCATAGGCTCCTTCACGGATGGCTTGAACGGCGGTCGGGATATCCCCCTGCCCGGTGATGAGAATCACCGGTAGGTCGGAATCAATTTCCCGGATCCGCTTCATCATGGAAATGCCGTCCATCCCCGGCATGATGACGTCACTGATAATGATTCCCGGCCATCCGAAACTGACCCGGCGCAATGCAGTTTTCGCAGTATCGAAGGTTTCCACTTCGTAATCCCTTCGTTCCAGAGTGTCCTTGTAGCCCAGACGAATGATTTTGGAATCTTCTACAACGATGATTTTCCCTTTGCTCATATTTTGACTCAATTCCAGGAAGAGGTGGACGTTAAATGATTTTCCGAGCGGCGATCCACTTTGCGGCGATCTCCCTTCCGGGAGGTCCGCTTGGGAAGTGTGATAATAAAGGAGGTGCCCTTCCCCTCGATTCCCTTTTCAATGTCGATCCGGCCGCCGTGAGCTTTGATAATGCCATAGCTGACCGGCAGGCCCAGGCCCATGCCGCCACTGTCTTTTTTGGTGGTAAAAAACGGTTCAAATATTTTTTGCCGCTGGTTGGGTTCAATGCCTTTACCGTTATCCCGAATCACAATTTTCAGTGAAGATTCCAGCTCCTCCGTTTGGATGATAATTTTCCCTCCGTCTTCCGGCAGGGCTTCCTCGGCATTGTTCAACAGGTTCAGCACCACCTGTTTGACTTGATCCTCAATAGCGTAAATTTTTGGCAGGCGGGAATCCAGGTCCAATTCCAGCTCAATATTCCGTTTGTGCAGCCGGGGCTGAGTCAACAAAACCATATCATTGATGGCCGAATGCAGATCCATCAGCTCGGCGGAATGGGAGGAGGGGCGCTGAAAATCCTGCATTTTCTTGACCAAATCCATCACCCGGTAACACTCCCGAATGGCCAGTTCCAACAGATCATCCGAACCCTGTTTCAGGGAGAATTCGCGCGCGGCTCTTTCCAGAACATTCAATATTCCAAAGAGAGGATTTTTAAATTCATGCGCCAGCGAAGCGGCCAGTTTCCCGGTGGCCGCCCATTTTTCCGATTGCACCAGTTGTTCCTGCAGGCTTTTCGAATCTCCAATGCCGGTTTTTGCCGACAAGTCATTTAAAAAATCGAAAGGCGCGAAAGCGCTTCCGGATTCGTCAAATGCATCCAGCTTATTCCGGGTTTCATTACAAATGTTTTCCGCATACTGCCGTTTGGATACATCGGTTATGGTCGCGATGAATTTCCTTCCCGACTGCTGAGCCAACTCGCCCACCGACAAATCCAGAAACAGCCGGGAGCCATCCCGGCACAAGCCCCGGGCCGCCGCTTTCTTTATACCAGACGCCTCTGGGTGGCTATTGGGGCTTTGTAATGGATTCTGTCCGGTGATCAGATGTTTAATGTTTTGACCGATCAGGGTCTTGCCCGCATATCCGAACAAATTCGCCGCCGCCGCATTGAAGGAGTCAATCACCCCGTGCTCGTTAAAAATCACCGTGGCTGCTGGCCCCGGTTCCATGAGATTTTCGGCATGACTCCCGCCCTGTTGGAGTGCGTGATCCAGGTTTTTAAATTCGATGATGGTTCCCAGCATGCGGGTGGCGGCCAAAATCCATTTGAGGTCGGTAGTGGAGGGAGACCGGGAATTGCGGCTGTAAAAGGTCAATACGCCTATCACCTGTTGATCGCGCCCCCGCAACGGAAACGACCAGGACCCCCGGAACCCGCAAATTTTGGCAGAAGCGCTGCACCGGTCCCAAAGCGGACTCTTTCGAATTTCCTCAACAAAAATGGGTTTGTTCTGAGTGACGGCGGACCCCCAGGGGTTTACCCCCCCTGCCAGATTTACTAACTTGATTTCACGCAACAGGGGCTCGGGAAGGCTGGGGCCTGCCATCAATTCGAGCTGGGTCCGTTCGGCATTCACCAGATGAATGGATCCTGCTATCCGGTCCGCACACCCTTCCATTTCAGAGGTCAGGGAATTCAGAATATCTTTCAAAGGCTCGCCCCGAATCAGCATCTCCAACGCCCGGGTCTGGCCGAATAAAAACTGCGATAAATTATGATAAGGATCTTTCCTGCCGCTCGGTTGCCGCCGCTCCAGGCGGGGTGCCGGACGTGGGGTGACTTTTGCTCGCGGCACGATCATGGAATCGGCTGCTCGGGTGGAGGAGGCCGTACCCCTGTGAGCCGGAGTTTCCAGGCAATCGGTGACTTTTTTGTGTATCAGGTCCCAGCTAAAGGGCTTTAAAACGAAATCATGAATACCGAAGCGGGAAGCTTCGTCCGAAGACAGCAATTTGGGATAACCGGTAACGAGGATGATGGGAGTATGCGGATTGATTTTCTTGATTTTCCTTGAAACCTGAAGGCCGTCCATGCCCTTCAATTTCAAGTCCGTAATCACCAGATCGAAATTATCATTCTGGAATTTACGGATACCCTCCTCACCATTGCGGGCGGTGATGATATGGTAGCCGTTGTCCTGGAAGTTGCCCTTTAAGGTCTCAACCACCAGGTTTTCGTCTTCTATCAATAGAATGGAATCGGGGTCCCTCATTCCTCCTCCAAAGGGAAAGCGGGAATCAAGCAGGCACAGATAACAAACACTTGCCGTACACTATCTGACGGCCACCTGATTTCAAACAATCAGTTCATTTCGGATCAAAAATTGATTCAAGCCCTGTTTGACTTTATTAAAGAGAATAGCTTGTTTCTCAGTGATCTATGATTGTATGGGACAGGGCCTGAAAGTCAACCAAATAAACCCGGCAAAAATCAAATAAGGTTAATTTTTTCAATGATTTCACAAACCCGAAGCCAGGAAAAGGTCGACCTGTTTTCTCCCGGTCTTGCGGCTTTCACCGAAGCGGAAACTATCAATCGGCTGAAAATGTAAACGGGTTTATTCTTCCTACATTAAAGTATGAATTGGCAACCGGGTCAAGCATAAAATGAGCTTTACTTTCTATGTAACTGATTACTAAGGCCATGAGTTTGGATCAGATACAGAGATGAAACGGGACGGCCTACCCCAAAGCCATAAAAAAAAGCCTGACCCAGGGTCAGGCTTTTTTACCTGGGCCGTCTTGAAAGAAGCGGCCAGGATGATTCCAATACTTCAATAGTCCAATCACAACACAAAGGCATCCTCGCGTTCCATGTCATTGACGACAATCCACTTGCCGCCGCCATGTTCCACCCGGGCCTTCCAATCTTCCAGCCGGTCAAGATATTCCTGGGGATTTATATTATCCGACCGCAATTTGGTGACATTAAGCGCCTGAACGGTAAAGCCATCCAGCGTCAGGGTAAAATCGCGGACGAAACCCTTGGGGAGTTCTTCTTTGAGGTCAGAATAAATCAGGACATGTTTTTTCTCGGCGTTCACCTCGTTCAGGAATTCAATCGCCTGCAGAAGGCCGCCGGAAATGTCCGTATATTGACTGCCTTTGACATGTTTGACGAACTTGTTAATGGTTTCAGCAAATATTTTCTTCTGGTTATTGGACACCGAAGGCCGTGAATCAAAAGTCACCTTGGCGATGATATCCTTTTCGCTGAAACTGCCGCTGTCGATCCGGGCCACCACCAGAGAATCCCCCGGCCCCAGGGACCCCAACAGATAGTTGATGATCTGCTGGGCTTTCTTCAACTCCTTGGTGTAGGTGCCGGAGGTATCCAACAGCAGATAAACCCCGGTACCGGTTCCGGTCTCCGCACTGTCCGTGCAGGAGGCCATCACCAGGCATAAACTTAATAAGATGAAACTAAATATCTTTTTCATTGTGCTACCTCTCCTATCCCACTTTGGTTTCGACTAATTCGATTTCAGGTTCTCCTTGCACACTCTTCAGGCTGGGCGATTTTTTCATCATGCGCTCGATCCAAAGAGGAAGGAAAATAAACAAATCATAAACATGGGTCAACCACTTGCCTAAATGGCGGAATCCAGTTCCTATCGCACGCAGAGCCGTGGCACTGCCCTGGAGCATCAATACCAGCAATTCGCCTAATACGATGCGGGAAGCATGTCCCAAAGACTCCAGAGGTATGGCGACCAAAGCCAGGGCAAACGGCAGAATAAATCCCAATACCATCTGGCCCAACATGGGGATCCATTTGTTGATCCCGGTCACTTCCACCACCTGCGCCACTCCGCCGGCAGTTAATGATTGCCTTAATGCGCTTAAATCAGCCGCGATATGGTCACGCATAAACGCCAGCGCGGCTTCCACGCAGGCCAGTGTCAAAAGAAAGGTGAAGGAAATCCAGGCCATGCGGATTCTCAGTTTGTCATCCAAGGCTCCGATAACCGGAAACATACGGGTAAACCGCAAGGCTTCCATCAGAAAAATTCCCATGGACATCTCCACCAGGATGATGACCAGGGCGGAAAATTCAGATACCTTGAAACCGCCAATCCTCGCCGTGGCGCCGACCATTTCGGACATCGGCAGGGCGATCAGATTAAAGTTGATTATGGCGCCGCCAATAGCGATCAGCACAACCAGCAGAGAATAGGAAAACTGAATGGCCGCGGAAGATTTGAGGGCGCGCTCGGCTCCCTTGGTTCCCTTGCAGATGCCTTCGTATTTATCCATGTGCTTATCGATGGCTTGAGAACGGTCAATCAGCCGCTGGACGGTTTTGCCGGTTTCTTCAATCGTGTTGGCCAACCGCCGCCAGTAAGGCCGCATTCCCTGCAACAGCTTGTGCCGTTGAGCCACCGACTGCCGGAATTCATTCATCACCTGCTTTTGATGCTTTTCGGAAGCGTTGTAAATACTGTCCAGAATATTAGCGGTCAGCGGATTGTTCTTGTGGTTGGTTTTCATTTTCGCGATGGATTCCACCGCTTCCACCCATTCCGGCGATGGCGGCAGCACCTGACCGCTCTTCTTATAATCATCGTCGATATGCGAAATTTGATCGGACATCATCCGCTGGAGTGCGGGATACTTCCCCAGATCGCGTTCCACCATGGTGTTCACGCGGAAAAACTCACGCTCTATTTTTCCCTCTACCTCCTCCTTGCCCAACTCAAGAAGAACATCTTTGTTGCGATCCTTGAGCCTGGTGGCCCACTGGCCCAGAGACCGCGAAGTAATACGAAACATCGAATAAATCATTCTCATCAGTTGGGTGATCACATAGTGCATAGACGACCGTCCCATATACAGGGCCGTCATCACCAAAAACACCAGAATCATCACGGATATCCCGGGCTGATTGGGGAAAAACATCCACCCCTCTAAACTTGAATTTAAGCTGTCCATTAAAACTCTCCCTGAGTAAAAAAAGGAGGCCAATAAATTCAAGGCCATTCCCTAAATTCACTCTGTCTCCAATTTTGATTGTTAGGCCTGCAATTAAAAATTCCTCTAATTGCCTTAGTTAAGTGCAAACCGTGTGCCAACTCCTCGTGGATTTATAAAGATTTACAAGCTATTGATTTAAACATCCTTATTTAATGGCTTCCTTTAACCCGGCGCTTTTCTGTTTACCTTTTTTT
>CBDVDB010000012.1:0-20038 GCA_965372625.1 uncultured Nitrospinaceae bacterium | reverse complement strand
CCCTCCCATTCGGTGGTCATGATCGGGTCCAAAATCACCTTCGTCAATGACGACCGGGAGGTCCACAACATCTACTCCAAATCCCTGGGCAACCAGTTCAACCTGGGCGCGATGGCCGCCGGCGCCTCCCGCGAAATACAATTGGAAACGCCGGGACCGGTGATCCTGCGCTGTAACCTGCACAAGGATATGCTGGGGACCCTGTTCGTAGTGCCCAACGGATATTTCGCCCGGACCAACGCCAACGGCGAATATAATTTCGAAAACGTGAAAAGCCAGGAATATATTCTCGAAGTCTGGCACCCCCAGATGTATCCGGAAGATGTCGCGAGATACGTCAAAAGCATCAAACTGACGGGTAAAGACGAGAACATCGATTTCACAATCACCTCCGCCTCCAAAGCCGGAGAAATCCATGATCTGGTCGACGCCACCGACTACAATGTGGTGGTCGATAACATCGAGAAGGAAATGTACCAGGCGATCGAAGATTGGGACCAGGGCAAGAAATTCATTCCACGCAAGCGCATGCTCAAAGCCATCACCCAATATTACGACGGCGAAGGCCTGAAGGGAGCCATCGCGAAAAGTTTCAGCGAACAACGCAGTCTGAAGCTGGAAAAGGCCATGGACGATATCCGCAAACAAATCTCCGGTATCGGCAACACGGAAAACGTCACCACCGCCTCCCTGAAATTCAAGACCAAGCGCGTCGTGGTCCAACTCCGAAGCAATGTCAAGGAACTGGAACAGCGCCTGAATCCCCAACCTTGAGTCCCTCGCCCTCCTGTTTGATTTTACCCCTCCGTAGTGATATTTTGTGCCTATGAGCCTGCGCCTGTACAACACCCTGACCGGACAAAAGGAAGATTTCACCCCGCTGACAGCGGGCAAGGTCGGCATGTACGTGTGCGGCGTCACCGTCTATGATTACTGCCACGTCGGGCACGCCCGCGCCGCCATCGTGTTCGACACGATATACCGCTACCTGAAGCACCTCGACTACGAGGTCCACTACGTCCGCAACTTCACCGATATCGACGACAAAATCATCAACCGCGCCAACGAGGAAAACATCGGCTGGCAGGAGGTGACGGAAAAATTCATTCAGGCGTTTAACGAGGACATGGGACAGTTGAACATCGCCGACCCGGACGTCGAACCCAAGGCCACGGACCACATCGACGATATGCTCGATATGGTGTCCTCGCTCGTCGAACAGGGCAAAGCCTACGAAGCGGATGGCGACGTTTATTTCTCCGTCAGAAACTTCCCGGAATACGGGAAACTTTCAGGACGCAACCTGGACGACATGATCGCCGGCGCACGGGTCGAACCCGGCGAGCACAAACGCGATCCGATGGATTTCGCGCTCTGGAAAAAAAGCAAACCCAACGAGCCCTCGTGGGACAGTCCGTGGGGTCCCGGCCGGCCGGGCTGGCACATCGAATGTTCCGCCATGGGACGGCATTTTCTAGGGGAACGGTTCGATATTCACGGCGGCGGCAAGGATCTCATCTTTCCCCATCACGAAAATGAAATCGCCCAATCGCAGGGTTGCTCCGGCACGCCGCCGGTCAAGTACTGGCTTCACAACGGATTCGTCAATATCAATGAAGAAAAAATGTCGAAATCACTCGGCAACTTTTTCACCATTCGCGAAATTCTGAAACGCTATCACCCGGAAGTCCTGCGGCTGTTTTTACTGAGCCATCATTACCGCGGACCGATCGATTTTGCCGACTCTTACCTGAACGACGCCGAGAAAAACCTGGACCGCATCTATGAATTTTTCGCAACTGTTGAGGAAAAGCGGGGCGAGTTGAAGGTGGCCGCCGTCTCGGATGAAAACGACGGCATTCGCTCGCAACCGTTCATTCAGAAAATCGAGGAAGCCATGAACGACGATTTCAATACCGCCGTCGCCCTCGCGCACATCAAAGAGGAACTGCGCCATTTGAACAAGGCAATGACCGATCTGCGGAAGAAAAAAAACGGCAACTGGGCCGGGTTCGACGACGCGGCTGCCGCGTTGAAGTACGCCTGTCAACTGCTGGGTATTCTGTATCATCCGCCGAAAGCGTACCAGGCCCGCGTATTGGAGACTAAAAAGGCAACGCTGGGACTGGATGTCGCCCGCATCGAAACGTTGATCGAACAGCGCAACGCCGCCCGCGAGGCCAGGGAATGGGGCAAGGCCGACGAGTGCCGGGATGCCTTGACCGCCATGGGCGTGGTCCTGGAAGACACCGCCGAAGGAACCGTCTGGAAAGTCAAATGAGAATCGAAGAACAAGTTTTCACCGACCTCTATTTGAAGTTCACCCAACTCTACACCCGCACCCAGGTGGAAGAGGAGGAAGAGGAGCGCATCCCGGAAAAAGTCATCCGCTGCGTGTGGAACGATCAATTACTCAAAACCGATGAACTGAAAACCACCGGCGGCCAGCCGCTGGAAGTCGTCTTTCCCGGTTACTGGAATTTCGGAAGCGGCCCGGATTTTAAAAGCGCCGCCATCCGGGTCGACGGCAATCTGCTGGAAGGCGACGTCGAACTCCATATCTATGGTTGCGACTGGAAAGCCCATGGCCATACGAACAACAACGAATACGACAACGTTATCCTGCACGTGTTCATGTGGAAAGGCCGTGGCCGCAAACCGATTCAGGTGAAGGCAACGCCCGCAACAAAAAATCTATCGCGTCCGCATATTTTCGAGTTGGAGCTCAAGGATTATCTGAAGCAGGGCATTCTGCAACTCAACGAGCAGTTGGATTTCGACAGCTATCCCCTGCTCAACCAGTTCAACTACGGCCTGTGCCACCGTCCGCTGGCCCGCCTGCCACAGGAAAAATTCGCCGAGCTCTTGAAAAGCGCGGGCGATGCGCGCGTCCAAACCAAGATGGACCGGTTTCACGACCGCGTCATCACCAAGGGTTACGAACAGACGTTCTACGAGGGCGTCGCCGAAGCGATGGGCTACCCCAGCAACAAGCAGCCCTTCCGCACCCTGGCGGAGAACGTAACGCTGGCGGATATCAAAAATCTGCTTCCCGGTAAATCGTCTTACGAGGATAAAGTAAAAAACATCCAGGCCCTGCTGTTCGGCGTCTCCGGCCTGCTCGATTTGGCGGACCCGCCGAAACCCAAATCCGCCAAAGACCGGGCTTATTTTGCGGGTTTGGAGAAAATCTGGAAAAAACATCGGAAAAAATTTGTGGACCGGGTGATGGAGCGGAAAGACTGGAAGTTTGGAAAAATGCGCCCCGCCAATTTCCCCTACCGCCGCGCCGCCGCCCTCAGCCACCTGATCGCCCGGCACTGGGACACCGGCCTGTTTGCCGATACTCTGGAATGCCTTAAATCAACGGTTCCCACAGCGCTTGAGAAAGGATATACTGGCGCGACACGCAACAAAATTATGAATTTTTTCTGCCTGGAAGCGGACGATTACTGGGCCTGGCATTACACGCCGGATGGCAAAAAACTCTCTAAAAATCAACAGCTTATAGGGCAAGATCGGTCGCGGGAGATCGTTATCAACATTCTCATGCCGATCGGGTTGATCTTCGCCCGGGCCAGCAAAGCGGCGCCCCTCGAGAAGGCGCTGGGTCTGCTGTTCCAGGCCAAATCCCGGACCGCGGACAACAAGTGGATCCGGTTCATGAGCCACTATATTCTGGGCGACAAGGAACGGTTATTGAAGGAGTTGAACTGCGACCAGAAAACGCAGGGGTTGATGCAGGTGTACCAGGATTACTGCACCCGCAACCAGAACAACTGCCTGCAATGCAAGTTTCCGGGCATAATCGAGCGGTATTTCGCCTGATCCGGGGACCCATCCCGTTTTTCCTCGCCGAAGCCGGTCAAAACCCTTGATTCTATTGTACTGAAACGATACAGTGGGGACACACAAACCCTCCCGAAAGGGAAAAATTACGAGTGATATGGACCATTTAACAGAACTGGAAAATCAAAGCGTTTACATCCTGCGCGAGGCCTACAAGAATTTCAAAAATCTGGCCATGCTGTGGTCGATCGGGAAAGATTCGACCGTTTTGTTGTGGCTGGCGCGCAAGGCGTTTTTCGGACATTGCCCGATCCCGCTGGTGCACATCGACACCAGTTATAAGATTCCCAAAATGATCGAATACCGGGACAAGTACGCTCAGGAATGGGGACTGAACCTGGTCGTCGGACAAAATAAAAAAGCGCTGGACGAAGGCATGAACCACGAGAAAGGCCGCATCGTCTGTTGCGAAGCCCTGAAGACGCAGGGGCTGGCTATGATCATGGAACAGGAAGGCTACACCGGCCTCATTCTGGGCATCCGCCGCGATGAAGAAGGGACGCGCGCCAAGGAACGCTACTTTTCACCGCGCGATAAAAATTTCGAATGGAATTTCAAGGACCAGCCGCCGGAATTATGGGACCAGTTCAAAACCACTTTTGCTGAAGGCACGCATATCCGCATCCATCCGCTACTGCACTGGACGGAAATCAACGTGTGGGAATATATCGAGCGGGAAAAGATTCCCATCATCGATTTGTACTTCGCCGATGAAAACGGCCGCCGTTATCGTTCGCTCGGATGCGCGCCGTGCACCGGTTCGATTGCCTCCAACGCCAGCAACGTGCGCGAAATCATCGAAGAGTTGAGGAACACCACTTCCGCCGAGCGGTCCGGCCGCGCGCAGGATCAGGAAGACACCTACGCCATGCAGAAGCTCCGAGCCCGAGGGTACATGTAATGGGCAGCAACGGTCACAAAAATTCACCGCCCGGCAAACAAATGAAGCTGGTCATCGTCGGCCATGTCGATCACGGCAAGTCCACCTTGGTGGGCCGCCTGATGGCGGATACCAACAGCCTGCCCACCGGCAAACTGGATTTCATTAAAGATATCTGCGACCAGCAGGGTAAGGCGTTCGAGTTCGCGTTTCTTCTGGATGCGCTGGAAGAGGAGCAGAAGCAGGGCATCACCATTGACGCCTCGCAGATCTTTTTCAAAACGGAGAAGCGCCCGTACGTCATCATTGACGCGCCCGGCCACAAGGAATTCCTCAAGAATATGGTCACCGGCGCGGCCAACGCCGAAGCGGCCCTGCTGTTGATCGACGCCTACGAAGGCGTGCAGGAACAATCGCGGCGCCACGGATACCTTCTGCGCCTGCTGGGCATGAAGCAGGTGGCGGTGGTGGTCAACAAGATGGACCTGGTCGACTACGACCCCGAGGTGTTTTACAAAATCAAGTCCGAGTACATGGATTTCTTAAAATCAATGGGCGTGGAAGCCAGGGAATACATTCCCGTCTCCGCCAAGCTGGGAGAAAATATCGCCAGGTCCTCCGAGAACATGTCCTGGTATCAGGGGCCGACGGTGCTGGAAATGCTCGATCAGTTCGAGGATAAACTTCCGGAAATCAACCAGCCGTTCCGCCTGCCCCTGCAGGACGTTTTCAAATTCGACGAACGGCGCATCCTCGCGGGACGGGTCGAGTCCGGCAAAGCCAGGATCGGCGACGAAGTCATCTTCTCCCCTTCCAATAAAAAGGGCGTCATCAAATCCATTGAAGCCTGGAGCGTGGACAAGGAACCGAAAAATATCGAAGCATCGCAGTCCGTTGGCATCACTCTAACCGAACAGATTTTCGTGGAACGCGGCGACATCGCCACGCTGGCCAGTGATCCGCCCATCGTCACCACCACGTTCGACGCCAACGTGTTCTGGATGGGCAAAAAGCATTTACAGAAAGGCGAGTCTTATTTCATCAAACTGACTACTCAGAATGTGGAATGCGAAGTGATCCACTTCAACAAGGCGATCGACGCTTCGACGCTGGAGACTCTGCCCGATCAGGATTTCATCGCGAAAAATGACGTTGCCGAATTGACGTTACGCACCCGGCAACCCATCGCGTTCGACCTGTTCAACACCATCGCAGAAACCGGACGGTTTGTGCTGGTGGACGAGTATGACGTTTGCGGCGGCGGCATCATCACCGGGTTCACCCCCCTGTCGGAAATCGACCGGTTCCGGGACGAAGCACAATATCGCGATTCACATTGGATTAAGGGCGCCGTCACTCCCGAAATGCGGGCCTACCGCAACGGCCACGTGGCCGCCATGATTCTCATCACCGGCAAAGCGGGAGTCGGCAAGGCGGACCTGGCAGGCAAGCTGGAAGAAAAATTATTTCACCAGAATTTCCAGAGCTACCTGCTCGACGGGCGCAACATTCAAGTGGGCCTCGGCGCGGATATGGATCCGGAACAATATTTCTCGGACGGGGAAGCGGTGCGCCGTTTCGGCGAAGTCGCCAAACTGTTCGTGGATGCCGGCCACGTCGTCATCTCCACTTCAAACGTGTTCAACCAGGAAGACCATTCCAACATCAGCCTGCTGGTCGAACCGACGCCGATTGTCGAGATCCAGGTGACGGACGACAAGTTTCCGAAAGGCCAGCCGGAGATCGTTCTGACCACGAGCGAGGCGGCGGATCATGAGGCGGCGACCCATAAAATCCTGGATTATCTCAAAGAGAAAAAAATCCTGACCGGCCATAATTACTCTATTTAAAAGGCCTTTTTCGACCCAGGAGAATGCAGTTGACTTTTTTTTCCCGCCGTGCCAAAGTGCCTTTTCATTTTGGCCCGCAGGGCTTTTTTCAGGAATTGTGAAGAGAAACCTATGCCGAAAATCACCGTTCACAACGCAGAAACCGGGGAAGTCAAAGAGTTCAAAGTCGGCTACGGCGCCAACCTCCGCAAGGGAGCGCTGTTCAACGATGTCGAGTTGTATAAAGGCGTGGCCGCCCAGTTGAACTGCCGCGGTATGGGCCTGTGCGGCACCTGCCTGATCGAAGTCGAACCCCTGGATAATGTGAACGGCCACTCCCTGATCGAAAAACTCCACCGCCTCAAGGACAACCAGAAGCTGGGATGCCGCGCCAAAGTTTACGGCGACATCACCATAAAAACCGCCCTCAAGGATATGTAACTCCCCTCCCCTGATTTTCCCAACGTTCTATCATCCTGTTATTCCCGTCTTAAACCCATATCCTTTGTTAACGCTCAGGATGACATATCGGATACAATCTGTCATTCTGAGGAAGCAAAGCTGACGAAGAATCTGGGTTTAATATTGCCAGCGGAGGTACTCCGCCCTGTTATCCTGTCCAATATTTTAAAAGATCTGCAGAAGGATCAAAACCGGCAGGAGGGTCAGGCCGATAATCGAAACCAGGGCGTGCACCATCACATCCCATTTCTTGCTCAGAGGAACGAGTGTGATAAAGTAAAGGCCGATCAGGTATTCCCAGATCGTGTTTTCGGAGTGAACGCCGTTCATCACCAGGAATAAAACCAGGCAGAACAGGATCGCAATATACAGAAACAGATGCGCCCGGATCAGGCGCGGGTCCTTTTTGAAAAACGCCATGTACAGTCCCATGAAGACGTTGACCATATTAAAAATGATGGCGGCCACCACCCATATCAGAGAAGGCGATTCACTTACCTGGGGAAACGCGTCGGCAAACATAGAGTCCATTTCAGATTGAAGGATAGAATTAAATTTAAGGGGAGAATTCTAACATGGATTTGGATTTAAAAGACCGCAAAGTCCTCATCACCGGTGCGGCGGAAGGCATCGGCCGCGCGCTGGCACTGGCGTTCGGCAAAGCCGGCGCCCGGGTGGCCGGATGCGCCCGCACCGAACCCCGCCTGCACGCCCTCGAGGAGGAGATGGAGGGACAAGGACATCTTTTTGAAGCGGTGGATGTCACCCGACCCGAACAGCTTCAAAAGTTTCACGACCGCGTGCTGGAGCAGTTGGGCGGACTCGACGTGCTGGTCAACAACGTCGGCGCCATCGGCAAGCTGGCCACCTTTCACGAGCTGACCGATCAGGACTGGCGGGAGTCGTTCGAGATCAATCTTCTGCCCGCAGTCCGGTTGTGCCGCCTGTTCATTCCCACGTTGAAACATTCCGGAGCGCCGCGCATCATTAATATTTCCTCCATTGCCGGTTCCCGGCCGGGAGACGTCTTTCCGCACTACAGCGCCATGAAAGCGGGTCTGTCCAACCTTACCGTATCGCTGGCGCAAACCCTGGCGCCGGACCATATCCTGGTCAATTCGGTTGCACCCGGCCCGGTGTGGACGCGGTCATGGGAAATTGAGGCGCAGAACGCGGTGAAACTGACCGGCAAACCCCTGCATGAAGTGGCGGCGGAAATCAAAAATGCGACCGCGGAAACGGTACCCTTGAAACGCATGGGGGTGCCGGAAGACGTGACCGGGCTGGTGTTGTTCCTGGCTTCCGATCACGCATCCTGGATCACCGCCACCCACTTCACCGTGGACGGCGGCATCAACCAGAATCCTTTTTAAATTTCTTTAGGATCGACTTGAGGAAAGGCTCCGCTAGATGCGCTGAGTCAGGCCTTCGTGGATTTCTTCGAACAGTTTTCGTAAATCGTATTTGTACTCCCAGGAGGGATAATCCTTTTTGAACCGGCTCACGTCACTGATCCACCAGATGTGGTCGCCGATGCGATTTTGTTCTTCATACTTCCAGTCCAGCTTGTTTCCCGTGATTTCCTCGCACAGTTGAATGGCTTCCAGCATGGAGCAGTTGCTGTGGCGGCCGCCGCCCATGTTGTAGACTTTGGCGATGCCAGGGTTCTCGTAAAATTGGTACAGCGCGTTTACCAGGTCATAGCTGTGGATGTTGTCGCGCACCTGCTTGCCCTTGTATCCGAACACAGTGTACGGTTTTTTCTGGAGGGTGCAGATCATGATGTACGACAGAAATCCGTGCAGTTCGGTTCCGGAATGGCCGGACCCGGTCAGGCACCCGCCGCGGAAACATGCGGTTTTCATATCGAAATAGCGTCCGTACTCCTGCACCAGCAGATCGCCCGCCGCCTTGGACACGCCGAACAGACTGTGGGTGGTCGCGTCGATGCTCATCGTCTCGTCGATGCCATTTTTATAATAAGGATGGCTTTCGTCGAGTTCCCACCGGGTTTCCAGTTCAACCAGCGGCAATGAGTTCGGAATGTCGCCGTACACCTTGTTGGTGGAAATATTGATGAACACCGCTTGCGGACAATGCCGCCGCGTCATCTCCAGCAGAACCAGAGTGCCGTTGGCGTTGACGGTAAAGTCGGTGAACGGATCCTTCGCCGCCCAGTCGTGCGACGGTTGCGCGGCGCAATGGACGATCAATTTGATGTCCTTGCCGTATTCCTTGAAGATGCGCTCCATCTCTTTTTCCGAGCGGATGTCGCAGTCGTAATGTTTATAGCTGGGAAAATTCTTTTCCAGCCGCTCGCGGTTCCAGCGGGTCGACGCCTCATCGCCGAAAAAAACACTCCGCATATCGTTGTCGATCCCCCGTACCGTCAAGCCTTTGTCCATCAGGAAACAAACGGCTTCCGATCCGATCAATCCCCCCGATCCTGTAACCAATGCGATGTCCAAAACTAATTCCTTTCCCGACGATTAAAAATTTTAAATGGCAGGTTGCCAGATCAGGATAATTGCCTTATCCTTGGAAGCTATCCCGTGCTATCTTATCTCTTTAATATAACAGACCAGCGATCCCTTAAAAATATGAATCCTCAAATCTTTCGAGAGTACGACATTCGCGGCCTGGTGGAGCAGGACCTGACTCCGGAAAACGTGGAGTTGATCGGCAAAGCCATCGGCACCTTCATCCGCCGGGACGGCGGCAAAACCCTGACGCTGGGCTGGGATATCCGCACCTCCTCCATCCAATTCCGGGAGATCATTGCACACGCGCTCAACTCAACGGGATGCGACGTGATTGACATCGGCCGGGTGTCGACACCGGTGTCCTACTTTTCACTGCACCACCTGAACCCCGACGGTGGAGTGATGATTACCGGCAGTCACAACCCGCCGGAGTTCAACGGATTCAAAATCAGCCACGGCCTGCATAGTTTGTACGGCGGCAAAATACAGATCCTGAAAGGATTGATCGATAAAAAAGATTTCGAGACGGGCGCTGGCACCACCCGCGAAACCGACATCCTGGATGCCTACATGGACAAGGTATGTGAAGTCATCAACATCCAGCGGCCTCTCAAGATAGTGGTCGACGGCGGCAACGGGTGTTTCGGAATCGGGGGTCCTCAATTATTACGCAAACTTGGCATGGACCCCATCGAGCTATACTGCGAACCGGACGGCACCTTTCCCAACCATCACCCGGACCCGACGGTTCCCGAATACATGCAGGACCTGATGGCGCGGGTACCATCGGAGAATGCCGACTTGGGAATCGGTTTCGATGGAGATGCCGACCGTCTGGGAGTAGTCGATGACAAGGGTCAACTTTTATGGGGCGATCAGTTGCTGATCCTGTTCGCGCGCTCCGTGCTCAAACAACACCCCGGCACCGCTGTGGTGGGCGAAGTGAAATGTTCGCAAAATCTGTACGACGACATTAAAAAGCACGGCGGCGTGCCTGTCATGTCCGCTGCCGGGCACTCGCTGATCAAAAATAAAATGCGGGAAACCGGCGCGCTGTTGGCCGGAGAGATGAGCGGTCACATGTGCTTCAAGGACAACTATTACGGATTTGACGATGCCATTTTCGCGGCCTGCCGTATATTGGAAATCGTCGCCGCTTCCTCGACGCCGCTTTCCGAAATGCTTTCGGATTTGCCTGAAACTTTCACCACTCCCGAAATCCGCGTCGACTGCCCGGATGCGCTAAAATTTAAAATTGTGAAGGAGCTGACCGAATATTTCCGGTCAAGGTACGAGGTGGTAGACATTGACGGCGTACGCATTCAGTTTGACAACGGCTGGGGACTGGTCCGCGCCTCCAACACGCAACCCGTACTGGTACTCAGATTCGAAGCGAAAACCGAGGACCAACTGAATGAATACCAGCAAATAGTCAACAAACAACTGGAGCAGTATCAACCGGACGTGAAGGTTGGCGGCTAACGCACGATCACCCCGGCATAACCCACCACCTGATCCATGTCCCCACTGATTTCTCCCGAGGTCATATACTTTACCAATTCGGCTTGGCTCGCGCCTAACTCTTTGCACGCGGTCAACATCACCGTGGCGGGATTGACGCCGCACATGGTGATTCCCTCTTTCTCCACCGTTTGATACAAACCCTCAGGGTTCATCTCTAAAATCTGGTCGATCGCTTTATGATCCTTTTCCGAAGCTCTGGCATGAGTTTCAAAATGGGACATGTCGGAACTGGCGACAATGAGAACCGGCCGGTCCTGCGCCTTTATGGCCTGCACCAGGGCTTTCGCCAGCAGCCGGCACTCGTCCAGACTCAACCGCATGAGACAAATGGGGACAATCTTGAACTCCTTGCGGAAAACCTGGAGAAACGGCAGCTGCGTTTCCAGAGAATGCTCCAGGCGATGCGCATCATCGCTTTCCCGTACCAGGGGCAGGTGTTGGAGGATAGCCTGCGCGAGAGGTTCGTCGATTTTTAAATCTCCCAGGGGCATGGTCCACGTCCCGCGCGCCATGATGGAAATGCGCTCACCCAGCCCCGTATGGTTGGGACCGAGGAGGATTACCGTGTCCGGAATTTCAATCCGTGAATACACCGACCCCGCGACATCACCGGAATAGATGAATCCCGCATGCGGAGCCATCACACCTTTAACATTTAATTTCGGCGCACCCTGCTCCAGGTGGCGTTGCACTTCATCGCGCAGGGCCTGCGGATCATCGGGATAAAAACGTCCGGCCACCGCGGGCGGACGTGCCGTTGGAGATCTCATTTTATTTGCGCACCTTACCCGTCATGGGAACAAACCGCACGCCGGTAATTTCTTCACGCCGCAACTTATCCTTCTGTTTGGTAATGCGGATCAGGCTCTGAAAAAAGAATCCCTCCAAAGGCAAAATCATATGTCCGCCTTCTTTGAGCTGATCGATCAATGGTTGAGGAATTTCCGGCGCGGCGGCGGTCAACAGGATGGCATCAAAGGGTGCAAACTCCGGCCAGCCCAGATACCCGTCCCCGTGTTTGACTTTAACGTTGGCGTAGCCCAGGCGTTGCAGATCCTTCCGCGCATCGCTCGCGAGGGTTTCGATAATTTCGATGGTATACACCTCTTGCACCAATTCCGCCAACACCGCCGCCTGATAACCAGAGCCGGTGCCGATCTCCAGCACGCGGTCTCCCGGTTTTAACAGAGCGCTTTGTGTCATGAGCGCCACGATATACGGTTGGGATATGGTCTGATCCTTGCCGATGGGAAGCGGAAAATCGGCGTAGGCAAGACCTTGGTGTTGCTCGGTCACAAACTCGTGGCGCGGCACCTTGAGCATGGCGGCCAAAACTTTGGGATCGGTAATATCGCGGCCGCGCAGATCGACCTCCACCATACGCTGGCGTTCTTTTTCAAAGTCTAAGGGAAGCGCGGGTTTTGGGTAAAGGAATGCTGGTAAGATGGAGGCGAGAAGGGAAAACAACAGGAGCCTAAAGGATGAGGCCGTTTTTCTTAAGCCAATCCTCTGGATCGAAGCGTTCGTTGATGAACTCTTCGAATTCGATTTCTTTCTTTGAAAGTTTTTCACCATCGATATACTGCGCCTCTTCCGCCATTTTCTTTTTGGTCCGGCGGGCTTTCTTTTTAGGTTTTTCGGGAGCCTCTTCCACTTCCACATCAAACCCCTCGGTCAGGGATTGCAGTTTCAGCACCAGGACCATGAAGCTCTGCGGACAAATATCATCGCGCTGCTGAATTTCAGAAACGACCTTTTTGACCTTCGAGGAACTCAACACCGCTTCGGTAATCGCTTTCGACAGCTTTTCGTAATCCCCGTCGTGACCGCTGGAATGACTCACAAATAACCCCTTTCAAGGAATCGGTTAAAATAACCCTCTATATCTATTGTGACAGACATTGAAACGTATTGCATCCTTACTTTTGATTTCACCATAAACCCGGCGGGGGGCAATGTCAAGGCCCCGCGTCTCAACCGGGGTGAAATCAATACCTGGGAACGGAGGAATCGACTTTCTCGGCCCATTCCTCGATGCCGCCGCGCATGCTTTTTACATTTTCAAACCCGAGATCGATCAGGGCTTTCGCGGCTTTAAGGCTCCGGACCCCCGCTTTGCAGTGCAGCACGATTTCATCGGCTTTCTGAAGCCCGTTGAGCTTTTCGATTTTTCTCTCCTCAATGACATCCAGCGGAATCAAGGTGGACCCATTGATCCGGGCGATATCGTATTCGCCCTGGCCGCGCACATCGATCAGTTTGAAATTCCTGCCGCTGTCCATCATCTGCTTGACCACAAGGGGTTCGATTTCCAGTTCGGATTCGCCGGCCACCTCCTCAGGAGGCAGAATGCCGCAGAACTCCTCGTAGTCGATGAGTTCGGTGATGGTCGGGTTGTCTCCGCAAATCGGGCAGTCTTTATCCTTGCGCAATTTCATTTCGCGGAACTTGAGGGCCAACGCATCGAAGATCACCAGCCGCCCGATCAACGTGTCACCCTTGTCAAGAATCAGCTTGATGGTTTCATTGGTTTGCAGGCCGCCGATGATGCCGCACAACACGCCCAGCACTCCGCCCTCGGCGCAACTGGGCACCAGGCCGGGAGGCGGCGGTTCCGGATATAGACAACGGTAACAAGGGCCGGTCCGCGAATCGAATACAGAGACCTGGCCTTCAAAGCGTAAAATGGATCCGTAGATATATGGTTTCTTCAACAACACACAGGTATCGTTGGCAAGATAGCGCGTCGGAAAATTATCGGTGCCGTCGACGATGATGTCCCAGTCCTTAAAAATCTCCATCGCGTTTTCGGAAGTGAGACGCTCGTTGTAGGTGATCACTTCCACATCCGAATTGAGGTCGGCAAGGCGATCCTTGGCGGACTCGACTTTGAGCGTACCGACGGTGGATTCGCTGTGGACGATCTGTCTTTGTAAATTACTTTTATCGACGATGTCGAAATCGATCAGGCCCAGTTTGCCCACACCCGCGGCGGCGAGGTAGAGAGACACGGGAGATCCCAACCCGCCGGTTCCGATACACAGAACTTTGGAGTTGCAGATTTTTTCCTGGCCTTCCATGCCCACTTCCGGCAAAAGCAAATGGCGGCTGTAGCGATTGATTTGATCCGGGTTTAAACTCATGATGAATTCCAATCCTTAAAATTTCCGGGATTCCTTTATGGGGACTGTCCCCATTCTATCAAAATCCCTGCGATCCCAAACAAAAATTAAAATCCCTGCAAAGCCTTATTTATGGGTGGCTTCCCGGTAGGCTTCCGCCAGCCCCGGCAGGGCCCCTGCGATGACCCGGTCGGGAAAGCAAGTGGATATTCGGAAATAGCCCGGCGTTCCAAATCCGCGTCCGGGCACCACCAGCACCTTTTTTGCGGCCAACCGCCGGCAGAATTCCACTTCATCCGCTATCGGTGATTTTGGGAAAAAATAAAACGCGCCTTGCGGCTTCACCACTTCATAACCGATCGCGATCAGTTCCTTATAAAGTAAATCCCGCCGCCGCCGGTATTGATCGACATCCACCGTCGCGTGCTGAACCTGCTCGACTACCCGTTGGAATAACGCAGGCGCGTTGACAAATCCCAGCACCCGATTGCAGAAGATGAGTCCGGCCATCACCCCCGCCGCCTCGTCAGCTTGCGGATGCACGGCAACGAAACCAATGCGCTCGCCCGGCACCGCCAGGTCCTTGGAGTGCGAGGTGATGTAAATACTGTTTTCGTACAAATCGAGAATGTTCGGCGTTGCCACTCCGTCGAACACGATTTTTTTATACGGATCGTCGGAGATCAGGTAAATGGCGCGGCCGATTTCCCGCGACTTCTCGCGCAACGCGTCCGCTAATCCCTCCAGGGCTTGGCGGGAGTACACCACCCCGGTCGGGTTGTTGGGCGAATTGATGATCACCGCTTTAGTCTTAGATGTCACCGCCGCCCGAAACGATTCCAAATCGATCGAAAAATCGTCGCAGGTATTAACCGCCACCGCCTTGCCGCCGTGGTTGTCCGCATAAAACAGGTACTCCACGAAATACGGCGCGAAGACGATCACCTCATCGCCGGGATCGAGCAGGGTTTTGAGAGTGATATTCAATCCGCCCGCCGCGCCGCAAACCATTACAATGTCGTTCGCAGAAAGGGAAACCTTACACTCTTCGGAAAGCGATTCCGCCACTGCCCGGCGAGTGGCCTCGTATCCGGCATTGGGCATGTAACGGTGGTGGCCCGGGCTTTTGTCCTTTGCGGCGGCGATCATGGCCGCGACCACCTCTTGGGGCGGTTCGGCCACAGGATTGCCCAGGGACAAATCGAACACGTTGTCCTCGCCGAATTCCTTCTTCAGGCGAATGCCCTCTTCGAACATCTTGCGGATCCACGACGCCCGCTCCATAAATTCCTGAACTTTTTGAGAAATGGCCATGGGTTGTCCTGTTGACGGAATACTTTGAACGAAATTTTGCTTCAGGCAATCATACATGGAAACGGAAGGCTGTACCACTGTTTCGATTATGAGGCTTCACCGCACCCCAAAGTCCCACCGCAGGATTGAGAAACCCCCTCCCTGGAAGCCGGACTTCCCAAAGGCTCATTTTTTTGTTTGGATTGACCGACCCACCCCTTATCCTGAGAGCTACGGGTCTTAACTTTTTCATTTATCCCTGTACTGAGATATGACAAACATCTTTATAAGAAGCCCCGGTCAGGATCCATTCGAGATCCCCAAAAACCAGGTTATCGCCGCCATCAAAAATGGGGAGCTGTCGGCGAATCAAGAAATTTCCCTGGACGGCCAATCCTGGACAGTACTGGATCAGCATAAACAGTTAGGCGCTTTATTTAATCAAGAGGCGCCCAAACCGCCGCCTGCGCCCAAGCTAAAAGTAGTGAGCGAAACTGTATTTTACGCCAGCGACCGGGTCAACTGTCCCAAATGCGGACATGAGCAGGACCGGGGCGACGCCTGTGCGGATTGTAATGTTCTTTTTGAAAAATACTGGGAATCCCAAAAAGCAAAAACCCAAAAGAAAACTGAAGGAGCCATAGAACCGGAATTGAATGCGGATGAATCCGGAAGTTTCTTCCATAAACTATGGAACGGGAAATATCCACTCTGGAAAACGTTATGGATTTTCGGTGTGGCTTATCCCATGTGTATTTTGGTTCCACTCCAGTTGATTTTTGTGTGGAAAATGCAGGGTATCGTGGAGGGCGTGATGAATCAGAATCCCGCACTGGATGAAAGGGTGGCGGATGTGATAGCGATCATGGCGGTGGAAATGAAAACTTATTTTATGGTTTTCGCCGTAGTCATGCTGGTTTATTTGGTGTATGCTTTTATTTTGAATGTAGGCTTATGGAGAAGCGCCAATAACTACACAGGGGCCGGTATTTGGCGCATTCTTATCAGAATTGCGGTGGTCCTCTATTTTATTGCATTACCTTTTAATGTTTTTGGAATTTATGAATTTTCCACGGGATTCGAAGACCAAATGACTCTATTCCAAAACCAATTCAAGCAAATGCAAGAAATCCAATAAACTCCTGATCCCTCGAACAGGTTTTAGCTCGGCCCCCGTTCCCGGCTCCCGCCCATAATCTCCATCCATTTTAATTCCACCCCTCTATTCTTTATTGGTATATTCACCCTGGCAACATGAACCTAAGGAAACCCCTGGCACTATTCACCGCAAATTTATGATTGTTCGATTCGACAAAGTTTGTAAATATTTTGAGGCGGGTGGCGTGCGGATCGCGGCGCTGGCGAACGTCAGCCTGAGCCTGGAGAAAAAGGATTTCGTCACGGTGATGGGGCCCAGCGGCGGCGGCAAAACCACTCTGCTCAATTGCATGGGCGGCCTCGATACGCCGGACGAAGGCGATATTTTTCTCAACGGCCAATCACTTGCCGGCATGACCGACCGCGAACTGACCCAACTGCGCCGGCGGGAAATCGGTTTCGTTTTCCAATTCTTCAACCTCATGCCTACGCTGTCGGTCGTTGAAAACATCGAACTGCCTCTTTTACTCAGCCACGCTGCCAGCGAAGGCAAAGCGCGGATTGAGTCTTTACTGGATTACGTCGGCTTGAAAAATCGCGCCCGCTCGTTTCCCGCCGAATTGTCCGGCGGCGAAATGCAGCGGGTGGCCATCGCCCGCGCATTGGTCCACCAACCTTCCCTCCTGCTGGCGGACGAACCGACGGGTAATCTCGATTCGGACAACGGGCTGAAAATTCTCGATCTTCTCAAACAGGCCTCGCAGGATTTCGGGACCACCGTGGTCGTCGTCACGCACAATCCCCTGGCGGCGCGGTACGGCAACCGCCACTTCGAAATCCGCGACGGCCAACTGGAAACCTTGAAATGAATTCGGGGAGGATCATCCGCCAGTCATGAGCTTTCTGATTTATTTCAAGGACCTGTTCTCCGCGCTCATCCTGCGTCCACTGGTGCGCGATCCCTTTCGATTTTTCATCACCGTTATCGGAGTCGCTATCGGCGTATCGGTTTTCATGAGTATTCAACTCGCCAACCGGCAAACCCTGCTGTCCTTCAGTGAAAGCGTCGACCTGGTGCTGGGCCGGGCCGATGCGGTGATCCAGGCGGAAGGCATGCCCTTCGACGAAAAATACTTTAAGAAGCTCCTGCCGCTCCGGGAATGGATCAAGGTCTATCCCGTCTTGCGCGGTTACGGCGTGGAGGCGAACAGCAACGAGGTGGTGGAAATCCTGGGAACCGATCTGCTTCAGGACAGCGGCATTCGTGACTTCTCGCTTAAAATCGCAAGTAACGATCTCAAGGGTTTCCTGCCGATCATTCTTGATCCCGCCGGTGTGGTACTGCCTGAAAAGTTCATTCCCGGAACACACTTCCTGCCGGGCGATTCCCTCCGGCTCACCATCGATGGCCGGGAGCAACCATTGAACGTCAACGCCGTTCTGGAAAGCAAGGGACTGGCCAAAACGATAAGTGGAAATTATGCGGTTATGGATATCGCCGCCGCGCAAAAGGTGCTCGGTAAAATCGGCCAGCTCGACCGCATTGATGTGGAATTTTTGAAGGACAAGGATTTTTCGCGGATGCAGGAGAAAATTTCGGAGGTGCTTCCGGATTTTCTGCGGGTGGACCGGCCCGAGCGCCGCACCCGGCAGGTCGAAAAAATGTTGCGCGCGTTTCAATATAATCTGACCGCGCTCAGCTTCGTCGCTTTGCTGGTCGGCCTGTACCTCATCTACAATATGATTTCCCTGTCCGTAGTGCGGCGCCGTATGGAGATCGGCACCCTGCGCGCCCTGGGCGCAACGCCGGGATTGATCGGGGCCATCTTCCTGCTGGAAGCGGGGGTGATCGGCATCCTCGGGTCCGCCATCGGCATCGGGTTCGGATATTATATGGCGCAGTTTTCGCTGGAGGCGGTGGCGATCACCGTCAACAACCTGTACGCTCCCGCCGATATTACCGAAATTGATATCACCTGGGACCAGGCGAGCGCCTATTTCATGATCGGCGTCGGGCTATCATTCGTTTCGGCAATCATCCCCGCCTGGGACGCTGCCACCACGTCCCCCACGCAGATCATGCGGCGCGGCAGTTACGATCTTAAAATTTCCCGCGGCTACCGGAAACTCTCGTTCATCGCCCTGGGAATTTTCGTGCTGGCGGCCCTTTGCTCGCAACTGCCCGCCATCGACAACTTTCCCTACTTCGGATTTCTATCGGTGACCTTCATTATTTTGGGAGTCTCTTTTCTGACTCCATCGGGACTGCTGGTCCTGCGCGATGGTTCGCGCAACCTGTGCAAACGATGGTTCAAGGCGGAAGGATTGCTGGCCAGCATGAACCTGTCGCAGAACGTGGGACGCAACTCAATGGCCGTGTCCTCACTGGCCATCGCTTTCATGATGGTGATCTGCATGTCGATCATGGTGCACAGTTTCCGCCAGACGGTGGAGGTGTGGATCGGCCAGACCTGGATGAAAGCCGATCTATTCGTCCGACCGGTCACCGCAAAGATCCTCGACAATCAGTACACCCTGCCCGTCGGTCCGGTGATGGCGCTGTCGGACCATCCCGGCGTGAAGGCGATCGACCTCTTTCGCAGTATTGATATTTCCTATGACGACGATCCGGCCATCCTTGTCTCCGGCGATTTTAACGTGCTGTCGCGTTACGGAAATTTGATGATCAAGGACGGACCGCCCGCCTCCGAACTGGCCGGGTTAATGGCAGGGCACAACAGTGCCATCGTCTCGGAAGCGTTTTCGCTGAAACATGAGGTCGAGCCGGGCGGTCAGTTGCATTTGAACACACCCGGCGGCCCGCTGGATCTTGAAATCGTCGCCGTGTATTACGATTACTCGCAGGAGCGAGGCTACATCGTGATCGACCGCAGTACTTATCTGAAATATTATAACGATCCCGACATCAACAAATTCATGGTGTACCTGCAGGACGAACAACAGATGGCGGCCGTACGCAAGGAAATCGTCCGTACCATTGGTAATTCCAATCCCATCATTGTGCGCTCCAATACGGAGCTCAAAACCGAAGTGCTGAAAATTTTCGACCGGACTTTCGCCATCACCTATTCGCTGGAAATCATCGGCGTCGCGGTCGCCGTGCTGGGATTGTTCAATACCCTGATTTCGCTGATCATCGAACGGCGGCGGGAAATCGGTATCTTGCGTTTCATTGGCGCGTTCCGGGAGCAGGTCAAGAAGATGATTCTGATCGAGGCGGGACTATTGGGGCTGATCGGTTCCGTGCTGGGGCTGGCGGCGGGGATCGTCATTTCCTATCTACTGATCTTCGTGATCAACAAGCAATCGTTCGGCTGGACCATCCAGGTCTTCTTCCCTTACGGCTTCATTTTTATCGCGGTGATCCTGTTCTGGATCATCGCCTGCGCGGCGGGCCTCTACCCCGCGCGCCTCGCCACCCGCCTCAACCCCCAGGAATCCGTCCGGGCGGAATGACCCTCGATAGCAGAAGGAAGA
>CBDVDB010000011.1:0-20044 GCA_965372625.1 uncultured Nitrospinaceae bacterium | reverse complement strand
GGTCGTCATTGACGAAGGTGATTTTGGACCCGATCATGACCACCGAATGGGAGGGTGTGAACTGCAGTTCCTTCTGATAAATCTTGATCGACTGGGCCGCTTGCCGGGGAACTTTCAGTTTGCTCTTGGTTTCCAGAATCACCACTCCGCGTCCGTCCACCGCAAGGTCGTTAATGGTGACTTTGCCTTTAACATTGGTGATGGGTTTGGTGATGTCGGAATCCGACCCTTCCATTTTATGACCGGACCCTTCGGAATTTTTCGCGGTCTCTGCCTTTTTATCGCCTTTTTTGGGAGAAGGCTTGAGGTCGGCTTCCTGCGGGCCGGTGCCTTTTTTCTTCAAACCCATAGCCGTGAGAAACTGTATGATAAACGGTTTTTCGAATTGTTTGTCGAGCTCTATGGCTCGCTGGAAATGGGACGCGGCCGGTTCAAATTTCTTTTGCAGGCTGAGCACGATTCCCATATTAAAATGCCCCTCCGCGAAATCTTCCTTGAGCTTCAGCGATTTACCGTAGTTGGCTTCTTCGTTTCGGTAATCTTTTTTCAGGCCGTAACTTTTGCCCAGGTAATTGTAGGTCAGGTAATTATTCGGATTGAGTTTGAGCGTTTTCTGGAACAGGTCGATGGCGCCATCGGCATTTTTTTCGAACAGGCGGGACATGCCCCAATTGAACACGATTTCCTCGTCTTCCGGCGCCAGTTCATGGGCCCGGGCGAAGCGCCGGTTGGCTCCCTTGAATTTTTTCTGCATGCGCAACGCCGCGCCCCAGATGGCAAACACCTCGGGCGAGTTCGGGCTGAGATCGGCCGCCTTTTCAAATTCCAGTTCGGCCCGCTCGAATTTCCCGTTTTCCACCAGGTCCATCCCCTTGGCAATATGCTCCAGAGTTTCCCGCGGCAGATCGGTCGGCAGGGGGCCGGGCGGAGTAGAGAAATCGGTAGCGGCCTTCGAAATATCCAGCGCATTTTTATCGGGATCGTTCAGGGCCACCTGAAAATCCGAATCCATCGCCTCGCGGGCCGGTGCGGCCGCTTGGGTTTTGCTTCCCGGCGCGGGAGTTTCAGTGGCGGTGTTTTCCGGGGCCGTGGCGCTGATAGGGGTCTTTTTGTATTTGTTGTAGGGGACCAGATCGGTCGCGGGTTGGAACAGCGCAACCAGGCCCCAGATCACTCCTCCCAACAAGAGGGCATAGAACACGGGTTTTGCGATGGAGCCGGGTTTGGAGGGTTGCTCCTTATGGGTATGGCTGATTTTTTTCTTACTCATGCGCGCCTTTTTAATGCAGAGCCTTCAAAATCAATAATTTGATCCTGGTCTGGTTGATAGGTTCCGGATTCTTAATCGTGGTATTCAGAAACGTGTTTGGGTATCGGCAGATTCATAATCTGTTTTTTGGGTAAATCATCGACCGTTACCGGGCCCGCTTTCAGGGTGTTGGGGGTCGTCCTCGGTGGTATTTTGGAAGAGAAAGTTGACATCTTGTAGCGTGCTTTGGAAGAACCGCACTCGGAACATACGGTTTCTTCTTTATTAACCGAGGCGGACTGCAGGAGGGTAAAATCCTTCCGGCAATCTTCACAAAAATATTCGTATAAAGGCATCTGATTACCTGAGAAATCCGCAAATCTAGGCTTGCAAAGTTAAGAGTATTAGGATTTAATCATACCTCTAAACGGCCTGTCAAATAAAACCTGAAAAGCCCTTAAAAAATAGACAGTTCCTCTAATTTCACCCAATCTTCAGCCGCCACTCCATGGAGTCCTCAGCCACCAAATCCGTAATGGAAAATGAACCCGCCCTCGGGTGGAAGGGAAAGGCGGGATACCTGCCTTTTCAAATGATTGTTTTCGCTTGTGATAAGGGGATCATTCACGCTCAATCGAAAATTGAGGATTCACAGTTCCAGCCCGTCAGTCTGGATTTACGTTTGGGGAGCAAAGCGTATCGCATTCAAAGCAGTTTTTTGCCTGAAAACGACACGGTGGAAAACAAGCTGAAAGACCTGAAGCAATATGAGGTGGATTTAACAAAACCCGAAGGCGGCATTCTGGAGCGCCACGCCATTTATCTGATTCCCTTACAGGAAGAATTGAATTTTCCCTCATCTATTTACGGGAAAACCAACCCTAAAAGTTCTACCGGACGATTGGATTTGTTTACCCGGGTTATTATTGACCGTGGGCATCGATTTGACGAAATACCCAGAGGCTACAAAGGGAAAATGTATCTTGAGGTCATACCGCGTACCTTCCAAGTCAAAGTGTTTGAAGGGCTGAAGCTTAATCAATTAAGAATAGGGCATGGCCAGCCCACCCTGATGGGCCGGCAAAGTTTAGAGCCTGATTATAAACAGTACCCGATTTTGTTTGACCATAATGGTTTTGAGATACCCATAAAAGACATAAAAATAAATAACGGTCTTTACATCAGCGTGGATTTATCACAAAGGGAAGATAACATTGTTGCCTTCAGGGCAAAAACAAACAGTAGTATCATCGATCTTTCGAAAATCAATCATTACGATCCTTTAGAGTTTTGGGAACCCATTCGCCCGTATAAAAAGAATCGGTTGATACTCGAGCCGGAAAGTTTTTACATCATGATGTCGAAGGAAAAGATTTGTATTTGGCCCCATCTTCTCGCTGAAATGGTTGCCTATGAGCCCAATAGTGGGGAACTCCGAACGCATTATGCCGGATTTTTTGATCCGGGATTTGGTTGGAGTCCTGATCAGGATCGTTTATCCCAGGGAACCCGGGCTGTTATGGAGGTCCGTCCCCATGATGTACCCTTTATGGTTGAAGACGGGCAAACCTTCTGCCGCCTCAAGTTTGAGAAAGTCATTGAAAAGCCTGCCAAAATATATGGGAAGGATTTAAATTCCCATTATCAATCCCAGGGCCTCACCCTCAGTAAATACTTTAAAAAATAAGGGTTCCAATTTAAATTTTGCGGTGGCTTTCCATACAGGATAGAATGACCGTTAACAACGAGGATTCGCCGTGGACCGTGACGAGTTAAAATCCATCATCGAAAATCTCCTTTTGGCTGCCGACCAGCCGGTCAGCGCCGATCTGCTTCACCAGACGTTTCTGAACAGGTCCAGCAGGGAGGAGTTGTTGGCGGTGTTGAAAGAATTGCAGGAGGACTATCAATCCAACAATCTGCAAATTGTGGAGGTGGCCGACGGGTTTCAGTTGTGCACGCGGCCCGAGCATTCGGACTGGATCCGGAAATTTCTGAAACTGGATAAAAGTTTCAAACTCTCGCGGGCGGCATTGGATACGCTGGCCATCATCGCGTACAAACAACCGTTGACGCGGGCGGAGGTCGATGAAATTCGCGGAGTCGATTCGAGCGGCGTGGTCCGGACGCTGCTCGAGAAAAAAATCATTTGCCCCGCGGGCCGCAAGAACGTTCCGGGTAAACCCATGATGTTCCGCACCACCCAGAAATTCCTCGAATATTTCGGTCTCAGGGATCTGAGTGAAATGCCGACTTTGGAGGACTTCAACGATGAGCTGGAAGGACAAATCGAGCCGGAGCAGGGTGAGTTGTCGTTTAATAATGAAGGAAAAGAATTGCCGCCACCTGATACCGGCCTTGTCCAGGAACCCGTCAGCGAAGAAACAGGCACCGGAGCCCGCGACCCGGAAACGGGAAATGCCTGATCTCCAATCCCCTGCGTCCGATTCTATGGCCATACGTTTACAGAAAATAATCGCCAGCGCCGGCATCGCTTCCCGGCGGGAGGCGGAACGCCTGATCGAGGCCGGCCGGGTGTCCCTCAATGGCTCCGTGGTGCGTCAACAGGGGATTCTGGCCGACCCGAAAACGGACCTCATCAAGGTCAACGGCCGCCTGCTCCCCCATCCGGAAAAGAAAATTTTCATTATGCTCCACAAGCCCCGGGGTTGCCTGACCACGGTGAAGGATGATAAGGCCCGGCCGACGGTGATGGATTTTTTCAAGGATTTGCCCGCGCGCGTGTATCCGGTGGGCCGCCTCGATTTTAATACCGAAGGCCTGCTGTTGTTTACCAACGACGGCGAGTTGTCCAAAAAACTGTTGTCCCCAAAATCGAAGATTCCGCGCACTTACCGGGTCAAGGTCCGCGGCGTACCCGATGAAAAAACTTTGAACCGCCTGCGCAAAGGAGTGCGGTTGGATTACCGTCCCACCGGACCCATGAAAGTCCATGTCCAGCGGACCACGGGTAAAAACAGTGTGCTCTCCCTGAAACTGACGGAAGGCAAATACCGCCACATCAAACGGGTCTGCGAAAAAGTGGGCCACCCGGTCGTCAAGATCAACCGCACTCAATTCGGCATGCTCAACCTGACCGGATTACCCCTGGGCGCCTACCGTTTTTTAACCTCCAAGGAAGTACGTTCCCTGAGCGCCTTGGTCCGCGAGGCCGATAAGAAGTGACCCGAAACCTGAGCCAAAAACCTTATTCCAAAATTGCGCCGGGTTCGTTGGCGGCGGTGATGGCGCTTATCCTTTTTTGTTTCATGGGGGATCCCGCCTGGGCCGCGAGTGGATCACAACTGCTGTTCGAAGCCGAAGGCAAAGCCTCCGTGAAAAATGAGAATTATGTCCGGGGACGGTCTTTGGCGGTCGCCTACGCGTTTCAGAATGCCCTGGAAATGGCGTTGAAGGAAATTCTGGGAGAACGCGCTTTCAAGCGTAAGCTGAAGAGGCTGAACAAAATGTTGAAGCGCCCGAAAAGATATGTCAAGCAGTACCGCTATCTGGAATATTATGACAGCGAGGTTGAGCAATTCAGCCGGGTCAAGCTGGAAGTCGTGTTTTATCCGGAGGCGATCAACCGGGCGCTCAGTCGGCTCGGGATTCTGGCCTCACTGGTCAAACCCAATACCGCCCTGATACTGGTCAGTGAGAAAAGCCTGTCCGCGGAAGTCCCGCCGGATTTCTGGGAATATGCCCCCATAGCCGAAGTGGCCATGCTGCAGAAGTTTCTGGCGGCGGGGGTGAACGTGACGCCGCGCCAGAAGATCAGTGAAATAGTCGATGAAAGTCTGGTCTACGAGGCCATTCAGGGGGACCTCGATGCGGCGGTGGACATTGGCTTGAAAGCCAGAGTGGATATTGTTATTGTAGGTACCGCGGTCACCACGCGGCTGGGCAAAAAAAACCCGGAAGGCCGGACCACCATTCAAGCCAATCTTACCTTGCGGGCCGTCTCCACCACCCAATCCACCGTGATCGCCGCCCGTAGTGACTTTGCCTCCGTCGTGATCGTCGCCCGCAACGACGTTGCCTCCGACGAAGCCGACGAAGCCGACGAAGTCAACGAGGAGGAATTCAAAGGCGAACTGGAAGCCTTTGAAGTGGTCGGAAAAAAGATGGCGGGGTTTTTCCTGGACGCGATGCAGCGGTTCTGGGAACCCAAACCTGAACCCTTGCCCAAACCCGGGGTGGATTCCGGTGCAACCCCCGAGGGTGATCCCAGTCTCATCAAACCGCCGCCTTCGGGCTCGATCCCTCAGGTAATGGAAGACCTCTGACTATGGACCCCAAAAACAAGAAACTGCTCATCGCATTCCTGATCTCACTGGGCGTGGCGCTGGTATTTCTCTACCTGGCGCGCCGGGTGGTGACGCCCTTTTTCATCGCATTCGCCCTGGCTTATCTGCTGGACCCGCTGGTCGACCGGCTGGAGAAGTGGAAACTATCCCGCACGCCCGCGGTGATCCTGCTGTTGACTCTGTTTTTCGTGGTGACGGCGGCGGCAACCATGGTTCTGGTGCCGTTGTTTCGGGCGCAGATGGAACACCTCGCTCAGAATATTCCGAAGTACATGCAAACGCTTCAGGATTGGGGGCGGCCTTTGATCGAAAACATCGGCTGGCTGGAGCCGGGGAAAATCCAGGAAGCCATCAATGATGGAATACAAAAGATGGGGGAACTTCCCGTCCAGTTTCTCGGGAATTTGTCGGATTTCCTGTGGACCTCGCTCTCCAGCCTGCTGAGCGTCATCCTGATAGCCGTCAACCTGTTCATTATTCCCGTCGCCATGTTTTATTTGTTGCGCGATTTCGACCGCATCAACAATAAAATCGCAAACCTGGTTCCGCCGCGTATCCGCCAGCAGTTCGTCGATATCTTCAAGGAGATCGACCGCGTCCTGTCGCGGTTCGTGCGCGGCCAGTTGATGGTGGCCACCCTGATGGCTGGTATGTACAGCGTCGGTCTTTTCGCTTGCGGCACGCCGATGAGTCTGTTGATCGGGGTGTTCGCCGGTTATGCCAGCCTGGTGCCTTACCTCGGCCTGGTCGTCGGGTTTGTGCCGGCGGCGCTTTTGACCTTTCTTCAATTTCAGGAACTGAATCCGGTCCTCGGTGTGGTCGCCGTGTTCGGCGTGGCACAGGCGTTGGAAGGAATGGTCATCACCCCGCGCGTGGTGGGCGATCAGGTCGGTCTGCATCCGGTGGCGATCATGCTGGCGGTGCTGGTCGGCGCGGAGCTGTTCGGCCTGCTCGGCGTGTTTCTGGCGGTGCCGGTGGCGGCGGTGATCAACGTGCTCATGCGCCGGGGCGTCGGCTGGTACAAAAAATCTCCCGCCTATACCTGACTCAGACCAACTCGTAACGCATATTCCGCGTCCGCGGTGTGTGGCCGCTGTCGATGATCAACCGGCAGATCTCTTTCTCGTCCAGGTCATAAGTCGTGCCCGCCGCCGAAACCACGTTTTCCTCCATCATCACGCTTCCCATGTCGTTGGCTCCGTAATACAAAGCCATCTGTCCGATCTTCGGTCCCTGCGTGACCCACGAGGACTGGATGTTGTCGATGTTGTCCAGCACGATGCGGCAGATGGCAAGAGTGCGCAAATAGTCCAGACCGGTGTTGGACGGCAGTTCGATGGTACGGGCCAGTTCGGTATTTCCCGGTTGAAACGGCCAGGGAATGAAAGCGGTGAAGCCTCCCGTCCGGTCCTGCTGTGCGCGTACGCGCAGTAGATGCTCGACCCGCTCGGCCAGCGTTTCGACGTGGCCGTACATCATAGTGGCGGTGGTGCAAAGGCCCAGCCGATGCGCCTGATCCATCACCTCCAGCCATTGGCCGGTGGAACATTTATGGGGACTGATGATCTTGCGCACGCGGTCGACCAGAATTTCCGCGCCGCCGCCGGGAATGGAGTCCAGCCCCGCCGCGATCAAACGCTCCAGCGTTTCCTTCAGCGGGATTTTTGAAATTTTGGCAGTGTGGACGATCTCCGGCGGGGACAGGGCGTGCAGGTGAACGTCGAACCGGTCCTTGATGCGCTTGAACAAATCCTCGAAATAATCGATGCGCAAATCCTTGTGATGCCCGCCCTGCATCAAAATCTGTCGTCCGCCCACGGCGATCATCTCTTCGATTTTTTGGGCGATGGTTGCGAACGGCAGGACGTAGGCTTCGTCGTGATTCTCGTGGCGGTAAAACGCGCAGAACGAACAGTCGGTGACGCAGACGTTGGTGTAATTGATGTTGCGGTCGATGATGTAGGTGACGATGTTGGAGTCGGATTTTTCCCGCCGCATCCGGGACAGGCGCGTGGCCACATTGCCGAGCAGAGGCATGTCCGTGCAGTTGAACAACTCCCGCGCTTCGGCGCCGTCGATGCGCTGGCCTTCCAGTGCCTTCTGTAAAATGGATTCGATCATAAGGGACCGGGCCAGCGTGACGCCGGATTCATTTTTAAATTGCGCGTGGAGACCATCGCTTGCCGTCAACGGTCAGCAAGTTCCCTCCCCCGGCAGGGGGTGGCAAAATTGCCTCCAGGCGCCAGCCTGGCGGTTAGCGGAGAGACACCTGATGAATGCCGTCGATCCCCGTATCGCCCATCTGCTCTTCTTCGGTGACGACGAACACATGATACCCGAATTGGCTTTTTATCGGTCCGCCCACCTCGCCCACGGCGGCGGCCATGGCGGCTTCTTCCAGTTCCCTGGCGTTGGTGTTGAACTCCAGGAACCCGAGATCGCCGCCCTTGCTACGGGTTCCGCAGGCGCTGTATTTTTTCGCCAGCCTGCCGAACGTCTTGAACAGCAGTTCCCGCTCGTCGATTTCTTTCAGCATGTCCCGGATCGTCACCGCCAACTCCTCGGTGGTCAACAGAATATGGCTGATACGGACGGATCGCATCGTCATAAAACAAACCCTTTCGGTTCACATGAATCGATGAAAGAAATTGTACCCTTTTTCATGATTTTAACAAGATTTTAAGGTTCGTGTGGCGGCAGGTCTCGCAATATTTCGCAGAATCAAAATTTTGGGTGAGCGGAAATGGGGTTTATTCTCAATGGGTTACGAAGAGAAACGCTATCGGCCAAAGTGCTTTTCCAGCGCCGCGATCAGGCCGTCGACGGTGTATTCTTCGGCCATGACGTTCACTTTCAGTCCGGCTTTCCCGGCGGTTTTGGCGGTGACGGGACCGATACAGGCGACGGCGGCGTTTGCAAGTTTCGATTTTAATTCCTCCCCGATCAATTCCATGAAGTGCGTCACGGTTGAAGAAGACGTGAAAGTGATGGCGTGGATGCTGCCTTCCTGCAAACGGCGAGCCAGTTCACGGGTATCGGTTTGCGGGCGGACGGTTCGGTAGGCGGGTACGACATCGATTTCAGCCCCCCGTTCTCTTAATTGGTCCGGCAGGGTTTCGCGGGCCACGGCGGCGCGCGGTAACAAAAATTTCTTTCCTTTAATGTTTTCCTTAATCAGACTGTCAACCAGCGACTCGGCGACATACTCCTCCGGCACCACGTCGACTTTGATCCCCAGCGCGTTCACCTCTTTTTCTGTTTTGGATCCGATGGCATATAATCGCAGTCCTTTCAGCTCGCGGACGTCCTTGCCTTTTTCATTCAGCCGCCGCATGAAAAACCGCACGCCGTTGACGCTGGTGAAGATCAGCCCGTCATAACTTTCCAGTTTCTCGAGTGCGGTATCCAGCGGAGCCCAGTCCTCCGGCGGCAGGGTTTCGATCACGGGAAACAGAAACGGTTCGGCCCCGCGCTCCAGCAGTTCGTGCATGAAGGCCTCCGATTGTTCCTCCGGCCGGGTAACGACCACGGTCTTGCCGAACAGCGGCAGAGTTTCGTACCAGTCGGTGTGCGGCTTTAAATTGACCACCTCTCCCACAATAGTCAATGCCGGAGGCTTGATGTTTTCCCTGGCGGCGATATCGACGATGGTGCCCAGTGTGCCGGTCCAGGTTTTCTGCCGATAGGTGGTGCCCCACTGGATCACGGCAATCGGTGTGTCCGGAGATTTTCCGAATTTCATCAGATTGTCGGCGATACGTTTCAGTTTGCGCGCGCCCATCAGAAAAACGAGGGTGCCCGCCCGGCTGGCGATTTTTTCCCAGTCGATATGCGCATCCTCCTTACCCTTTTCGTTACTGCCGGTGATGATCGAGAGGGTCGAGGAAAAATCCCGGTGGGTCAGCGGGATTCCGGCATAGGCCGCGACGCCGACCGGGGAGGTCACTCCCGGCACCACCACAAAAGGGATGCCGGCTTCTTTCAGAGAGCGGGTTTCCTCGCCGCCCCGTCCGAAGATAAACGGATCGCCGCCTTTCAGCCGCACTATGATTTTGCCGAGCCGGGCCTTTTCGATTAAGAGCGCGTTGATCCGGTCCTGGGACAGCGTGACCTTGCCCGCTTTTTTTCCGGCGTAGATGAATTCCGTTTCCGGTTGGGCGAAGCGCAACAGGCGTTCGTTGACCAGGTGATCGTAGAGGATCACATCCGCCCGTTCCAGCCATTCTTTGCCGCGCAGGGTCAACAGGCCTTCGTCACCGGGTCCGGCGCCGACCAGGATCACCTTTCCCTTTTTTTTCGAGCGTTCAGTCATGGTTCTCTTCGATCAGGTTGGCGAGCGCGGCGAATTCTTCCAGGTTCAGGGTTTCTCCCCGGCGGTCCAGCCGAATCCCCGCGGCTTCTATTTTTTTTATATCAATTTGATACGGCTTGTTCAAACCTTTCAAGTTATTCCGGAGCATTTTCCGCTTATGAAAAAACGCCGTGTTCACCACATGGTAGAACGTCTTGAGATTGTCGACCGTTACCGGCGGTTGTGCCAGCGGCGTCAGGCGGATCACCGACGAGTGTACTTTAGGCGGCGGGGAAAACGCATCCCGGCCCACCTCCAGCAGACGCTCCACCTGGCAGTGAAACTGAGTGAACACCGACAGCGAACCGTACGCCCGCGTTCCCGGTTGAGCGACCAGGCGGTCGACCACTTCTTTCTGGAACATCAGCGTCATGTCCACGATGTGAGCCCGATAATGGATCAGACGCTTCATGATCGGCATGGCGGCGTAATAAGGCAGGTTCGACACTACCTGGTAACGGCTCCCGGCGGCGCTGTAATCGTAGGTCATGGCGTTGGCTTCCACCAGTTGGAACGCCGGATGCTTTCCGAACCTCCGGTTCAGTTGGCCGAACAACTTGGGGTCGACTTCCACCGCCAGCACGGAACCGGCGCACTCCAGCAACAGTTTCGTCAGGATTCCCTTGCCGGGGCCGATCTCCACCACCCGTCCTTCCGGGGCAATGTGGGCCAGCCGGACGATTTCCGAGGCGATGTTGGGATCGGTCAGGAAGTTCTGGCCGAGCATCGGTTTTTTTCTCATCGGGATACGAGGGCGGACTTGGCCAGCGTGGCGGCGACTTTCAGCGCTGCCAGCAGGCTGTCCGGTTTGGCGCGGCCTTGTCCGGCGATGTCGTACGCCGTGCCGTGATCCACTGAAGTGCGGACGATGGGCAATCCGAGCGTGATGTTGACCGCCCGGCCCAGCGACGCCATTTTGATCGGGATCATGCCCTGGTCGTGATACATGGTGATCACGGCATCGTATTGAGCTTCATGAATTCTGCCGAACAGCGCGTCGGCGGAGAACGGCCCGCTGGCCCGGATATTTTCTTTTTGTGCGGCTTCGATGGCGGGCGCGATGGCTACTGTTTCTTCATCGCCAAAAATGCCGCCGTCGCCGCTATGCGGGTTGAGTCCGGTAACGGCGATGTTCGGATGCTCGATCCCCACCTGCGTCAGCCATTGATGGGTCAGCCGGATGGTTTTCAGGACGCGGTCGCGGGTCAGAAGATTCCGCACCTCGCTCAAAGGAACGTGAGTGGTGGCCAGTACCACCCGCAGGGTTCCGCCCGCCAGCATCAGGGCGACTTCGGGGGTTCCGGTGAAGTCCGCCAGCATTTCGGTGTGGCCGGGGTATTTGAATCCGGCCAGGTGAATGGCTTTTTTATTGATCGGGGCGGTGGTGATGGCGTGAACCTCCTGCTTCATCGCCAGATCGACGGCTTTGCGGATATATTCCATGGCGGCTTCTCCGCCCTCGGCGGTGGCGCGGCCGATTTCAAGATTTTCGGGAACGTTGTGGAGATCCAGGACTTCCAGCACACCGGGTTCGTGGCGCGCTTCGTTAAGGTGCATGATGGGACGGATCGAAAGTTGGGGAGCCCATTGCATCGCGTGCTGCTGGAGCCAGGCGGCGTCGCCGATGACCACGGTCCGGCACACTTCGGGCGGCGTGACGAGTGCTTTAACGATCACTTCCGGGCCGATCCCTGAAGGGTCACCCATGGTGATGGCGATGAGCGGGCGGTTTTCCACGATAAAGTTCCCCCAGGACGTTCCGATCAATAGGCCCGCCGGGCGCGGAGCCCGGCTTACTTGATTTGTTTGATGGCGGCCTTTTTGCCGGAGGGAATATGCGGTCCCGCGGCGATGACTTCCGGTCCGACGCTGTCTTCGTATTCCTTGAAGTTTTCGATAAATTGCGCCGCCAGTTCGCGGGCTTTTTCATCGTAGGTTTCAGGACTTTTCCAGGTGGTCCGGGGGTCGAGCACTTCATCGGGAACTCCGGGACAGGATTCCGGAACCTGGAGGCCGAAGATCGGATCGGTTCTCACGGTGACTTTTTTCAAGCCGCCGTTCAGAATGGCATTGATCATGGCGCGGGTAAAGGCGATTTCCACCCGGTTGCCGACGCCATACGGTCCCCCTGTCCAACCGGTGTTGACCAGCCAACAGTCGACATTGTGTTTGGCGATTTTTTCGCCGAGCAGGTTGGCGTAAACCGAAGGATGCAGGGCCATGAACGGTGCGCCGAAACAGGTGCTGAAAATGGCAGACGGTTCACGACTCATTCCGCGTTCGGTTCCGGCCACCTTGGCGGTGTAGCCTGAAATGAAATGATACATAGCCTGCTCGGGAGTCAATTTGGCCACCGGCGGCATGATGCCGTAGGCATCGCAGGTCAGCATGATCACGTTTTTGGGATGCCCGCCGCGTCGTGAAGGTACGGAGTTGCTGATATGCGTGAGCGGGTAGCCGGCGCGGGTGTTTTCCGTGAAACTGGAATCGTCCAAATCCAGCCGCCGCGTGTTGTAATCCATGGCCACGTTTTCCAGCAGTGTCCCGAAACGCCGGGTGCAATCGAAAATCTCGGGTTCCGCTTCCTCATTAAGCTTGATCACTTTGGCATAACAGCCGCCTTCAAAATTGAATACGCCGTCTTCGCTCCAGCCATGCTCGTCGTCCCCGATCAGTTTGCGGGTAGAGTCCGCGGACAGAGTGGTTTTGCCGGTTCCCGACAGGCCGAAAAAGACGGCGGTGTCGTTCTTGTCCCCCATGTTGGCCGAACAGTGCATGGACAGCACTTTGTGCTTGTGGGGCAGCAGGTAATTGAGGATCGAGAAAACGGATTTTTTGATTTCCCCGGCGTACTTGGTGCCGCCGATCAGCACCAACTGTTTACTGAAATCGACTATGATGAAAGTTTCCGAATTGGTGCCGTCGATTTCCGGCACCGCCTTGAAACCCGGTAATCCGATAATCGTGAACGCCGGGGTATGGTTTTCCAGTTTGTCGCGGTCCTGAATCTGGATGAACATGTTTCGGGCGAACAGGCTTTGCCACGCCAATTCCGTGATGACGCGGATATGCAACTGGTAATTGGGATCGGAGCCGCCCAGGCAATCCTGCACGTAAAGATTTTTGCCTTGAACGTAGGCCAGCACGCGCGCGTACAGCGCGTCGAACTTGTCGACGGGAAACGGCTTGTTGACCTTGCCCCACCAGATGTTGTCCTGGCTGGTGGGTTCCTGAACGATGAATTTGTCGTTGGGTGAACGCCCGGTGTGCTCTCCGGTTTTGACGCAAATGGGCCCCAGGTGGGAAATGATCCCTTCCTGGTTCCTTACAATATGTTCGTATAATTCGGGAGTGGTCAGGTTCCAGAAGATTTCCTTGATGTTTTTAATGCCGTGGTGCTCCAGCCCGACTTTATGTTTCAAGACTTTTTTAGGCATTCCATGACTCCATCAGAAAAAGCAGTTGCAAATTATTCCAAGCCGCCGGAAGCGGTTCCGGCGCGGGTATTTATGGAAAATTATCAAAATTCGACTGTTGAGGTCATGTTATCATAAGTGCCGGAGGTTTTAAAAATATTTGTATTCAAAGGAGGAATCCCCCTAACCCCCTTTACAAGGGGGGATAAAACCAACCTCCCCTGTATCCTCCCCTCTGTAGGGGGAGGAATATATTATGTCCGGTGTTATGAAGACAGAAACCCAATCTTTAAGTATTCTGGCCCGCAGCCGCTCCCCCTTTAACGATATTTTCGTCATCGAGCGGGAAAACCTGAGGGAAATGTGGTTTCAGGGCGGCGGCCGGTTTTATCTCCAGAGCCGGATCGATCTGGGCCGGCCGGGTGATCTGGCGCTGGTCTACGTGCGCCTGTTGCTCGCCCCGCTGTTGTGGAATCCGGCCCCCGCCCGGATCCTCATGATCGGACTGGGGGGCGGGGTACTGCCCCGGTTTTTACATGAGGCGTTTCCGGAGCTGGAGATCGATGTGGTGGAGGTGGATTCCCGGGTCACGGAGCTGGCCCGGCGCTATTTTGGTTTCAGGGAAAGTCCGCGCCTCCGGGTATACGAAGGCGACGGGCGGTCTTTCATGCAGCAGCGGAAGCGGGAATATGACATGGTATTCCTGGATGCTTTTAAGGGCGGTTCGGTTCCGTATCATTTAAAGACTGTCGAGTTTTACCGGGAGATCGCCCGATCGCTGAAAGCCGGCGGCCTGCTGACCACCAACCTGTATGGCAAGAGCAACACACTGAAGCCGAGCGATAGAAAAACCCTGGAAAGGGTGTTCCCGCAGGTCTGTTTTTTTGAAGATCCCGACCGGGTGGCCACGGTCTGTGTCGCGTCCGGTCAGAACGTCGGTGCATCGGAAGTGATGTTCCGGGCCGGTATCCGCTGTCTTCCGGAAAAGGTGCTGCGGCACTTGTCCTGGCTGGAAAATATGGATATGATCGGGAACAGGAATGTGATCGAGCCCGGCGGCTTGGTATTCAAGGACGATTTTGAGGCATCGGATTTTTTCAAAGCGGTGAAGCGGAACAACCGGAACGACCCACTTCCAAACCCTCCTTACCCGATTCGAAATTCGAGTTGACCCGAATTTTCCTCGAAGAAAAAATAATAGTTAACATTTTAGTCAGGGAGCGATTCATGATTGATGAACTGAAAAAAAATCTGAAAGAAATGACCCAACGCATCGAACGTCTCCGGGGGTTTCTTTGATGTCGATAACAAATTAAAGGAGCTTGAGGCACTCGATAAGGAAGTGGCGGGTCCGGATTTCTGGAAAGATAACGAGGCCGCGCAAAAAACCCTTCAGAAGCGCGGCACCCTGCAGCGCGGCGTCAAACTCTGGAAAGACCTGGCTAAGGAAAATGAAGACCTGGAAGCCATGCTCCTTCTACTGGAAGAGGAGGACGATGCCGCCCTCATGAAAGAGTGCGAGACGATGGCCTCCGGTCTGGTCAAGAAGCTGGAGGAAGCGGAGCTGAAAGCCATGCTTTCCGGCGAGAGCGACGGTAACAACGCGATTCTCGCCATCAATTCCGGTGCCGGGGGAACCGAGTCCCAGGACTGGGCGGAAATGCTGCTGCGGATGTACATCCGCTGGGGCGAACGCAACGGTTACAAATCCGAAGTCCTCGACATGCAGTACGGGGAGGAAGCCGGAATCAAAAGCGCCACGGTTAATTTCACTGGAGATTACGCCTACGGATATTTGAGGGCGGAGATCGGAGTGCACCGGCTGGTGCGCATCTCTCCGTTCGATTCCAACAAGCGGCGGCACACGTCATTTGCCTCGGTGTTCGTCTATCCGGAAGTGGCGGAAGATGTCGAGATCGAAATCCGCGACGACGATCTTAAGATAGACGTCTACCGCGCATCCGGTCCGGGCGGCCAGGGTGTCAACACCACCGACTCCGCCGTGCGCATCACCCACCAGCCGACAGGGATCGTCGTGCAGTGCCAGAACGAGCGGTCCCAGCACAAGAACAAAGCTTCCGCCATGAAGGTACTGCGGGCCCGCCTCTACGAGCTGGAGATGGAAAAGAAGGACGAAGAGAAAAAAGCCAAGGAAAAGGCCAAAAAGAAAATCGAATGGGGCAGTCAGATACGGTCCTATGTCCTGCACCCCTACCGCATGGCCAAGGATTTGCGGACGGGCGTGGAGATGGGCAACGTCGACGCGGTACTGGACGGCGATCTGGGCCGCTTTATCGAAGCTTATTTATTAAAGGAAACCGCTAACGCCTGAAACGCGAAAGAAATGATGAAACCGATTTTACATCCCTCCCTGGTGAACGATGTGCTGGGAGACCCCGGCCTGTTCGTCCAGTTCCTTTACGAGAAGCGGGCGTTCCTGTTCGACCTGGGCGATCTATCGCCGCTCACCAACGCCGATTTGCTGAAGGTGACGCACGTCTTCGTCAGCCATACGCATATCGATCATTTCATCGGATTCGACCGTTTTCTGCGCGTGGTGTTCGGCCGCGAGAAAACGATCACCCTGTTCGGCCCGGAGAATTTCATCGCCAACGTCCAGGGAAAACTGGCCGGGTTTACCTGGAACCTGGTTGACCGTTACGACGAGTCCCTCACTCTGGAGGTGGTGGAAGTCCATCCGGACAGGTTGCGGAAAGCCACCTTCCGTGCCATCGAACGATTTCAAAAAACCGATGAGCGGGAGGAGCCGTTCATCGGGGGATTGGTGCTGGATGAGCCGGCGATATCCGTTGCCACGGAAATTTTGGAGCACCGGGTGCCGTGCCTTGGATTTGCGCTCAAGGAAAAATTTCACGTCAACATCAACAAGGATGAATTGACGGCGATGCATATAGAGCCGGGCGCGTGGCTGAACAACCTCAAGCAGAATATATATGAAGGCGCATCCGATAACCTTGCCGTTCAGGTTCCCGTGGGCGTCAACGGCGCGCAGGAGTGGCGGGAGTATTCCCTGGGCGCGTTAAAGAAAAAGCTGGTGACGATCACGCCGGGGCAGAAAATAGCTTACATCACGGACACCGTGTACACGCCGGACAATACCCGGCGGATCGTGAATTTAATCCGTGACGCCGATTTGTTGTTTTGCGAGTCCCCGTTCATCGCCGAGGAGGAAGACCGGGCGCGGGACCGATGCCACCTCACCACCCGTCAGGCGGGCCTTTTGGCGAAGGCGGCCGGGGTCAAGCAACTCAAGGTATTTCATTTTTCAAAGCGCCATTCCCACCAGACGGACCGGCTGGTCCGCGAAGCGGAAGAAACTTTCCGCGGCGAATAAGGGTTTTAATCGAGAAGCGACCGATACAGTTCGATCGTCCGATCCATCACCGAACTCCATCCACAATGATTGAGAATTTTTTCCCGGGAGGCGTTGCCGAACTGGCGGCGTTTTTCAGGGTCTCCCAGTTGCAGGATGCGGTCGCAGATCATATCCGGGTCGGCGGGCACGATGAATCCGTTTTCTCCGGAAGTGACGATTTCGTTGGCCATGCCCACGGGGGTGGAGATGAGGGGCAGTCCGCAGACACCGGCTTCCAGAAGAGTTTCGCCGGAGGATTCATAGGCGGAAGGATAGATGAAGAGGTCGGCATTGTCATAACAGTTTCTCATGTCTTCCGGTGAAGGGTTGCCCAATAGTTCCACCCGGTCTTCGATGCCCAGCGTTTTAGCGAGTTTCTTCAGTTCCATGATGTACTCCGCTGATCCGCCGGTTTCCGGAATAGTGTTGGTGGCGACGAGGGTGATCCTGAAAGGCTGGGTCAGTTTACGGGCGGCCCGGAGCAGCAATTCCACCCGCCGGAGGCGGGTCATGGGTCCTGCGAATAACAGCCTCAAGGGAGTTCCCTGCCGGGTGGAGCGGTCGGCCGGTGGGCCACTCATGTCAATGCCGTCGGAAATAATATGCAGTTTGTTTTTGTGGATGCCGAATTCCAGCGCCTCCTCGTATTCCATATGGGAAGCCACCACGACGGCATCGGCCCGTTTGGCGGAGGCTTTCAAAGTCAAAGCATCATACAACTTATAGGAAAAATGGCGGGAGGCGGGTTGTTGATGCTTTTTGTAACCCAACAGAGACCCGTGGGTACTCAACACGAACGGTCTTTTCCGGATCAGCGCAAAAAAAAAGAGAAGTCCGTCTGGAACGTGCGGTACAGGTGGCTGTGAATCAGGTGATACCGGCGCAGATAGGTCATCATACCGAAACTGACCTTGTAGCGGCTCATCGAAAATTGTACGGGAACCCGGGTGATCTGAACCCGATCCCTCGTTTCCTTTTGCAGGGAGGGTCCCTCTGATGGAGAGACGGTGGTGAGCAGGGGAGAACGGATTCCTTTCTTCTCCAGCCGGTTGGAAATCTGCCAGGCTTGCCGGGACGCTTCCGAGCCGTTCGTTTGGAAGGAGTCGATTATTCTCAGGATTCTCAAAATTTCGCCGGACCAGACGGGTTGCAGTTTGGGGAGCGAATCGCATGGGAGGCGAATGCTCCAAAGGAGTTTCTCTGGTGAGGTATTCTAGCCCAGATGCCCCGTGATGTAAACCAAGTCCCAAAAGGCCGGTTACATTTTACGAGCCAAGCCGCTGTTAGGGAGGTATTTTTTATCCTTGCCGGTAGAACGCCGCAATCGGGTCGACAGCGCTTGCAGGATGGGATACCAGGCGTGGGGATTCTTACGAGCCATTGCATTTAAATCGTCACGGGAGATCATGGTGACTTTGCTGTTTTCTATTGCGGTGGCCGTGGCCGAACGGGGACCGCCGTCAATCATCCCGATCTCTCCAAAAATTTCATTTTGCCCCAGAATATCGATCACCTCGATATTTCCGTCCCTGCGTTTTCGGGAAACTTCTATCCGCCCGTCTTCGATGATAAATGCAAAATCACTGCGGTTCCCCTCGCGGAAAACAATCTGTCCTTTTTTCAAATGCTGTTTTGCGGTCATGGTTCAATCTCCCCCGAGAATGATCAGGATTAATAAGTAGATATCTCGTGGTAGGTTGCAAGACACTGGCCAACAGAGTCTCCCATCCCCCGTTTGATCTTAAAGGCTGAAAAATCAATTGGTTCCAGATTTTTGATGGCGCAGGCAGGGGGTGGGTTTATAGGGATTGGTATGAAAAATGATAACTTGAAAGGAAAAAATTATTATAAATTCTGCAAATTTGCGGGTGTTTTCTGTAAGTGTCCCGAGAGCAATCCTTTTTGCCGGAGCTAGGTCAGGTTTCGATTAATCCACAGGATCATTTCGTTCAGGCGTCCAAAATGTTGCTTGTTGAACAGAAAAACCAGGCGCGGCAGGTTGGGGAAATCGTTCCGGAATTTTTCCGTTGTCAGCGCTTCCGAGGCTTTAAAGTCTCCGCCTCTGAGAATATCCCGGAATTCGTGGTTCAGGTAATCGATGACCGCCGGGGTCATGGCTCGGGTAAAACGGAGTTCGGTAAATTCGTTGACATAGCGCAGGGAATGATAATAACGATAGTAATCCTCGAAATGTTGAACCGCCTCCTCCGCCGAATGAACGATATGGAACAGGTTCATATCGATCGACGAAATGTAACCCTTGGGCAAAAGTTCTTCCTCGAACTGGTGAACAAAGCTTTCCCAGAAGGTGCCCTTTTCGGGTTCCGCCAGGAGGATCGGGCGCGGCATGCATTTTCCGGTTTGGAACAGGGTGAGGGTTTCGAATCCTTCATCGAGGGTTCCGAACCCGCCGGGGAAGAGGATAGTGGCATCCGATTCCTTGATGAACATCAGTTTGCGGGTGAAAAAATACTTAAACTGCATCAGTTTGGAATCGCCCTCGATGTGGAGATTGGCGCGCTGTTCCTTGGGGAGCCGGATGTTGATGCCGAAACTGTTTTCCCTGCCGGCGCCCTTGTTGGCCGCTTCCATGATGCCTCCGCCGGCTCCGGTTATGATCATATGCCCTTTCCCGGCCAGCGCCCGAGCCGTTTCCATAGCCATTCTGTAACTGGGGTCCGATTCCGGAGCCCGCGCGGAGCCGAATATAACCACCTTGCGCTTTTCGCGGTAGGGTAAAAATACCCGGTAAGCGTGCCGTAACTCCTTGAGCGTGTTGTTGGTCAGTTTAAAGTCACCCCGATCCCTATGCTCGCGGGCCATTTTAACCACGGTGGTCAGAATTTCCGTGAGCAGGTCCGGCGCCACCGGGTTATCGCAGTAGTCCACCAGGTCCTGGATCATTTTCTCGGCCCGGGGGTCGCCCACGCTGTAATTCGATTTAGGCATTGCACTTCTCCGTTGAATCGATTATTTTTAATTTTGCATTGAGCTGGAAACAGGGACGGATCGACAACTCCATTTTAATCGGCTGCATCATCCTGTTTGTTTACGGGTTTTACATGAACACCAAGGTGCATTGACTCCTGGCTTGGCCCCCGATACGGCACTGGTTATCTTTCATTCATTGTACAGGACACCATTCTGATGGCAAAAAATTGTTCGTTTGATATTATTTCGGAAGTGGATTTGCAGGAAGTAAAAAACGCCATAAACCAGGCGACCATGGAAATTCGCCAGCGGTTTGACTTTAAAGGCAGCAAAAGCGAAATTACCCTCGACGAGAAGGTTCCCGCGCTCACCCTTATTTCAGACGACGATCATAAAATGAAATCGGTCGTCGAT